>NZ_JBEYYT010000116.1:0-24896 GCF_040645715.1 Spirillospora sp. NPDC046719
CCGCCCCGCCCCCCCCCCCCACCCAGCCCCCCCCCGGCCCCCCCCCCCGCCCCCCCCCGGGCGTCTCCCGCGTTCACGGGGTCCCGGCCTTCAGGGGGAGGGCCGGCACGGGATCACCGGCCGGTGTTGCTGCGGCGGCGCCGCGCCAGGGCGTCGATGCTCGCCGCGAACAGCAGCACGATCCCGGTGATGAGGAAGCTCAGGTACGCCTTCGTGCCGAGCAGCCCGAGACCGTTGTCGATGATGGCGATGACCAGGCCGCCGAGGACCGCGTCGCGGGCCTTGCCGCGCCCGCCGAACAGGCTCGTCCCGCCGATGACCGCGGCGCCGACCGCGTACAGCAGGGTGTTGCCGCCGCCGGCGTCGGGGGTGACCGAGTTCAGCCGGGACGCGGCGACGATGCCGCTGACCGCCGCGAACCCGGACGCAATGATGAACACCGAGATCCGGATCCGGGTGACGTTGATGCCCGCGCGGCGGGCCGCCTCGGCGTTGCCGCCGACCGCGTAGATGTGCCGGCCGTACGGGGTGCGGGCCAGCACGAACGTGCAGACGATGAGCAGCACGCCGACCAGCGGGACGCCCCACGGCACGCCGCCGAGGAAGATCAGCGGGCTGGCGGCGCGGTCCTGGCTGAGCAGGTAGGTGCCGAGCAGCAGCGCCGCGGCGACCACGACCGACTGGGCGATCACCAGCTCGACCGGCCGGGAGTGCAGGTTGCGGGCCTGCTGGCGGCGCCAGCGCAGCAGCTGCGTCCCGGCGTAGCCGGCCGCGCAGACCGCGGCGAGCGTCCAGCCGAGCCAGATCGGCATGTTCTTGTTGGCCAGCGCCACGATGAAGTCGTCGCGGACCGGCACCGTGCCGCCGTCGCCGATCAGCTTCAGCGTGATGCCCTGGATGCCGAGGAAGAACGCCAGCGACACGACGAACGACGGGATGCGCACGACCGCGACCAGCCAGCCGATCGCGGTGCCGATGACGACGCCGACCGCCAGTGCGGAGATCACCGCGACGTACCAGGGCTGGCCGCTGTCGGCGATCAGCTTGGCCATCACGGCGGCGCAGACGCCGCTCGCGACACCGGCGGACAGGTCGATCTCGCCCAGCAGCAGGACGAAGACCAGGCCCATCGCGAGGATCACGATGGGCAGCGCCTGCGTACACAGGTTGGCGATGTTCTGGTTGCTGAGGAAGGTGTTGGGCCGCAGCGCGAAGAACAGGACGATGAGCGCGGCGAGGCCGAGGATCGCGGGCAGCGCGCCCAGCTCACCGGCCCGGATGCGGCCCCAGTAGTCCAGTAGCGCCGAGCGCACGTCGTGCTCGCGGCGGTCGGCGGCGAAGTCCGAGTCCGCCAGCTTCACGGCGGCCTCCTTGCCCTCGGGGAGTTCGGTGGACACCTCGGTCCCCCTTTCAGATGCTCTCGGCGGCGGTCTGCGGCGCGAGGCCGAGATCACCGGAACGGCCGGCGGTGATGAGCTCCACGACCTGGCCGTGGGTGACCTCGGAGCGTGCCACGTCCGCGGCGACCCGGCCAAGGTAGAGCGCGGTGATGCGGTCGGCCACCTCGAACACGTCGTTCATGTTGTGCGAGATGAGCACGACGGCGTGCCCGGTGTCGGCGAGCCGCCGGACGAGGTCGAGCACCTGCCGGGTCTGCGCGACGCCGAGCGCGGCGGTCGGCTCGTCCAGGATGACGACCTTGGACTCCCAGAGCGCCGCCTTGGCGATCGCGACGGTCTGCCGCTGCCCGCCGGACAGGCTGGCGACCTGCTGGCGCACCGACTTGACGGTGCGGACGGACAGCCGGGCGAGGGTCTGCCGGGCCGCCTCCTCCATGGACGCCTCGTCCAGCACGATGCCCCGGCGGCGCTCGCGGCCGAGGAACATGTTCTGCACGATGTCGAGGTTGTCGGCGAGCGCGAGGTCCTGGTAGACGACCTCGATGCCGAGGTCGGCCGCGGCGCGCGGACCGTCGACGGTCACCTCGCGGCCGTCGAACTCGATCTTCCCCGAGTCGATCGGGTAGATGCCGGCGATGCACTTGATGAGGGTGGACTTGCCCGCGCCGTTGTCGCCGACGAGGGCCATCACCTCGCCCAGCCGCACGGCGAAGTCCACGTCGTGCAGCACATGGACGGCGCCGAAGCTCTTGTTGAGCCCGGTCAGGCGGAGGACGGGGTCTCCGTTTTCTGCCACGTGATTCCTTCCAGGGGTAGCGCGGGCCCGTTTCCTTCCGGGGGGTTGGCGCGGGCCCGTGGCGGGCCCCAGGGACGTCCCGGGGTTCCGGGCTCCCGGGGCGTCCTCAGCGGGTGGGGCCCGCCACGAGGGTCAGTACCGCCCGGGGGTGCGACCCCCCGCTTCCCCGGGCGACATCGACGGGGTCAGTGCGAGGTCACTGGATGCCGGCGTCCTTGCACTTGGCCGCGTAGGCGCCCTTGCACAGGTCGGCGGCCTTGACGAACTGGTCGTCGGTGACCTGCTTGACGTTGTCCTTGAAGATGCCGATCGGGTTCAGCAGCACCGAGGGGACGTCGCGCTTGCCCTGCGGGTCGTTGGTGGTGCCGTTGGTCTCGCCCTTCTGGCCCTTGATGAGGGCGACGGCGAGCTTGGCGACCGCGTCGGCCTCCTGCTTGACGGGCTTGTACACGGTCATGCACTGGGTGCCGTCCAGGATGTTCTGCAGTCCCTGGAGGGTGGCGTCCTGGCCGGTGACCGCGACCTTGCCGGCCTGCTGGTTCTTCTTCAGGATGGAGATCGCGGCGTTGCCGAGGCCGTCGTTGGCGGCCAGCACGCCGTCGATCTTGCCGTGCTGCTCGGTGTACATCTGCTCGAAGATCGTCGCGGCCTTGTCCGGCTTCCAGTCCGGGACGGCCTGCTCGGCGACCTTCTTGTAGGTCGACACCTGGTCGAGGATGTTGTGCGCGCCCTTGGCGAACAGCGTCGCGTTGTTGTCGGTCGGCGAGCCGTTCAGGTAGGCGATGTTGGCGCTCTTGCCGCCGAGGCACTTCTGCAGGCCCTTGCCGAGCTCCTCGCCGACCTTCACGTTGTCGAAGGAGACGTAGTAGTCGGAGACGCCGCCGAGGGTGAGCCGGTCGTAGTCGATCGTCTTGACGCCCTGGGACTGCGCCTTGCGCTGGACGGCGCCGGCGGAGTTGGAGTCGATGCCGTCCACGATCAGCACGGTGACGCCGCTGGTGATCATCTGGTCGGCGATCGTCTGGAACCGCTGGGTCGAGCCCTCGGCGTTCTGGATGTCGTACTGGACGCCGGCCGTCTTGAACGCCTGCTCGAGGTAGGGGCGGTCGAAGCTCTCGTAGCGGACGGACGAGGTGGTGTCGGGCAGGATCACGCCGACCTTGCCCTTCACCGCGCCGGAGCCGGAGCCGGAGCCCTTGTCGCCGCCGCCGTTGTCGTCCCCGCACGCGGACAGGGTGAGCGCCGCGGCCGCCGAGAGGGCCATGAAGCTGAGGATCCCCTTGCGCATTGCCCGGGTCCTTTCTTGGGGGTGGCCGCATGGCGCGGCCGAGGGTTCGCAGCGCCGGCGAGCGCGGTCGCACCTCTACCGGCGTGAATGTTGTGTCCCGCAACTTATGTCCGGCTCGTCCGGAACGCCAGACCTCTCGCCCGGCTAATTTGTTGTGGGCAGTAACAATCCCGTAACGCGAGATCAACACGGGGGAAACGAAGGAGGGCGCTGATCGGGGCGGCGGAACCGGAGGTCAGGGCGTTCCCGGGCCGCGCGCGGCATATGTTCGGCGGGTCAACATTCACCCGGACCCGCGGTCAACCCGCGGCGCGAAGCTTGGCGTGCGGGGCGCGGCGCGGGCGCGGCGCCGGGCGCGGCGAAGGCCGTGATCACGCGATCGCGGTCCCGGTCCGTGCCGGGAGCCGCCGCATGATCACGGTGCCGTCGTGCTCCGATGGGACCCGCCCGTCCCGCGTCGGCGTGACCGCGGGCGCCGCGGTCCCGGGACGGGCGGCAATGCGTCCGGCGGCCGGTGCGGCCCCGGGACGTCCCCGCCCGGCGGGCGGGTCAGTGGACCGAGAGGACCAGCGCGACCCGGTCGGCCGCGGCGGCGACGTCGTCGGCGGGAGCGATGCGCTCCGCCCACGACCACCAGTACCACCATCCGTCGGCGCCCCGCTCCGCGAGGATGTTCTCCGTCAGGGCGGAGGCGTCCGGATTCATCACGTGCAGGCTGGGCGACTGGCCCCGAGGCAGCGTGAGGCGCACCCGAAGGCCGCGTTCGACCAGCTCGCCGCCCAGCTCTTCCAGATATTCGATCCGCGTCCGAGCGGGCGCGGCGGTTCCCGTATCGTCAGGCGTCATCCTTGTCTTCCCCGTGGACTCCGCGCGGCCCGACGAGATCTCACCCTCCCCCTTCCCCGGCCCGGGTGCAAGCACTGCGGCCCGGTCGGTGCGGGTGCGGCGCGAACTCCGGCGGCGCGGCGAGCGTCGCAAAGGGCGCGGCGCCCGGCGGCCGCGAACGGCATCCGGGATATGTTGCGCATGGCACTCGAAGGGGGAAGTTGGGGCGTATGGCGATGGCGAGCGCGGGCGCGAACCCGGAGTGGACCCGGCCCGACCAACGGCTGCCCGAGCGGCGCCCGGCGGAGGGGACCGCTCCGCCCTCCCCGGGGGGCACCTGGCACCGGATGCACTACGCGGTCGGGGTCTTCCTCATCGCGTACGGGGTGACCGGCCTGGCCGGCGCGGCGCTGCTGTGGAGCGACCGGCGCAAGGAACTCGGCGACTACTTCGGCTCGGGGAACGCGGGCACGCTGCTGATCCTGGCGAAGGCGGCCGAGGCCGTGCTCGTCGCGGTGGCCGCCGCGGGGCTCGTCCGCCGCCGCGACGTGTGGTTCGTCCCGGCGCTGGCCGGCTGGATGGCGGGCTTCGCGGTGTTCGCGGTCCTGGACGTGTTCGACGGCCGCCTGGGCGGGCTCGTGGAGCACCTGCTCTACCTCGCGGGCTTCGTGGTGCTGCTGTTCGTCTCGTACGGGCTGAGCGCGAAGGCGCAGGTCGGCAGCGGTGCGGCGATCCGCGCCTCGGCCGCGTCGCCCGCGCCGGCCGGCCCCGGGCAGGACGGCGGCGCGCCCGGCGGGGAGGGCGAGCCGCGGCGGCTCACCCGGACGCAGGAGTTCGCGCTCGCCGCGCTCAACCGGCTGCCGCGCCGCTGATCCGGGCGCGCCCCGGCGCGCCCGGACGGCACGGGAGCGTCCGGACGCCACTGGAGGGTCCGGACGTCAGCGGACGATCCACGCGATGGCCGTCATCGTCCCCGGCGGCACCTCGGTGAAGCCGCCGTCGCGGACCGCGACGGCCGCCTCCTTGACGCAGCGCGACCACGCGACGTCCCGGACCAGGTGGACGGGCGCGCCCGCCTCGATCCACGCCGCGACGTCCTTGCGCCGGCCCTGCCGCAGCAGCAGCTGCGCGGCATGCCCGCTCTGCGCCGCCGCCTTGCCGGTCGTCATCGTCACGTCAGGGTTCAGGGCAAGCGCGGCGTACGGCGGGGCGGGCGGAGGCGGCGGCTCCTCGGCGTCCGCGAGGTCGAGGCCGGCCACCTGGAGCTTCGCCAGTTCCGGCGGGACGTCCGCGACCGGCCCCGGTGGGAACGCCCGCACCTGCGCGCCCGCGTGCTCGACCGTCACGCCCGGCAGCGCCTGCGCCTCCGGCCACCGCACTCCGCGCGCGCGCCGCGTCACCTTCCGGATCCGCCGCGACTCCCATTCGTGCACCGCGTGCCGCCATTCCCCGTCGGGCTCGGTGGCGCGCGGGTCGGTGAGCAGCCGGACGACGGCGGTCGCAGCGGCCTCGCAGACCGCGCCGTGAGTGGGCGGATCGGCCTTTTCCGCACGTACCACCAGTTGCATCGCCCAGGGCGGGTCGTCGAGAGGGTCGTAAGCAGGTCGCACCCATGGAGTATTCCAAACCGGTTCCGATGTCCGTGACGCCGCTTTCCCGGGGACGATGTGGGTAATGCAACTGTTGTCGTCTCCCGGGCGTCGGTCCTGTCGCGGGCGCAGCACGGTGGGACGGCCCTCGCCGGAGGGGGGCGAGGGGCACGGCGAGAGGTCGGGTCGGAGGTCGCCGGTGACCAGTGGCGCGTGGAACGAGTCCATCCCCGGAGTCGGTACGTTCTTCGTCGGCATCGACGTCGCCCCGGGGCGGTACCGGTGCGACGACGCCGGGGGCGGCTGGTGGGTCCGCTTCACCGGCCCCGGCGGGGGCGACCCGGTCGGCATGTGGCCGCTGCCCGCCGGCGGTACCGAGGTCGAGATCGAGCCGACCGACTTCGCGTTCGAGACCCACGTCGGCGCGTACTGGCGGCGGATCGCCCCGCCGCGCCGCGCCGGGGACGGCCCGGCGGCCGAGCCGCGCCCGGTCGCCGACCCCGCGCTGCGCGCCGAGCTCGACACGCTCGTGGCGCGCCGCCGCCCGCTGCTGTGGCTGGCGCCGCTGACCGTCCTCGGGCTCGGCCTGCTCGGCTCGCCGCTGCTCGGCTCGCTGTGGCTGATCGGCCTCGGCATGCTCGCGGTCCTGGTCGCGCTCGGCACCCCGTCGGTCTCGCTGGACCTGCGGCGCGCCCGCGAGCTGGAGCGCCGCCGGCACCGCTACCTCACCCCCGAGGACTTCGACGGGCCGGGCCGCGCGCTGCTCGTCCGCCTGCAGGCCGCGGTCGACGCCGTCCGCGACTCGCAGGTCAACCGGGAGGGGCTGCTGGACACGGTCGACAACGCGGTCACCCTGCCCCGGCAGGAGTGGGAGATCGCGCAGGTCCTGGCGCGGCAGTCGAAGCTGCGCAGGGAGCAGGAGGAGATGGCGGAGGCGGCGCCGCTGCCCGAGGTGGAGGCGGCGCTGCGGCCGCTCCGCGAGAAGCTCGACATCTCCGTCGAGGCGGTGACGCGCCGGATCGAGGCCCTCGAACGGTACGCCGAACGCGCCCGCGCCGCCGACGAGGCGCTGGCCGCGCACCGCCACCTGGAGTCCCTCGCGGCGAAGGCGCACGAGTACGACGAGCTGCTCGCCGACACCGTCCGCGACGACCTGGCGCTGCCCGCGATCGAGCGGCTCACCGAGCAGGGCGACGCGCTCGTCCGGACGCTGCGCGAGCGGCTCGCGAAGGCCGCCGAGGCCGGCGGCGAGCTCCCGCCCCCGCCCGCCTGACCGCTCAGAGCACCCGCGCGTACGTCAGCGCGAACACCAGGTACGGGACGAGGAACATCCAGCTCGCCACGACGATGCCGTGCAGCACCTCCCCCGGTTCGCGCGCCCGGCCGAGGAAGCGGTGGTACGCCCAGACCAGCACCGGCGCGGACACGGCCTGCGTCCACAGCGTCCGGTGCGGGAACACGTACCCGGTCGCGGCCAGCGTCACCGCGAGCGCGCACGACGCCGTCCACGCGGCGAGCCCGATCCGGTACGCGCCGCGCGGCCCGAGCCGCACGGCGATGGTCCGGTACCCGCTGGCGAGGTCGGCCTTGTAGTCGGTGACGGTCGTCGGGACGTACAGGGCCGTCGCGACCAGGACGCCCTCGACGGCCATCACCCACGGGAAGCCCTCGATGGGGCGCACGACCGTCCAGCCGGCCAGCAGCGCGAAGCCGCCGACGCCGGCCGCGTTGGTCGCCACGTCGAAGCCCGGCCGGTCCTTCAACCGGACCGGCGGCACGCTGTACAGCCAGCCGAGCACCAGGAACCCGAGCGTGACCAGCGCGAACGCCGGCCGCACGGTCAGCGCGACGAGCAGCGCCGCCGCCGCGGTGACGTGCGCCGCGACCAGCGCCCCGTGCACGCTCAGCCGCCCGTCGACCAGCGGCGCGTCGTCCTTGCGCGGATTCCTCAGGTCGCCGTCCAGGTCGAAGGCGTCGTTGATGGCCAGCACCGCCAGCCAGACCAGCGGACCCCACACGACCAGCCCGGTCAGCACGGGCGCGGCCGCGTCCAGGCACCGTCCGCTCATCGGCACGCACGCGTCCTGGCCCGCGACCAGCCACCGCGTCGCGAGCAGGTGCCCGACGTAGAACGGCACGAGCGAGACGAGCCAGATCGCCGGCCTCGCGATGAGCCACAGGTCGAGCAGCACCCGCCACCGCTGCGCGGCGGCCCGCACCGGCACCCGGCTCCGCGTCCGAGAAGCGCGCATACCGTCACCCCCAGGGTTCCAACGCGCCCCCACCCCTATTGGACACTACGTCCAGACGCTCTGCGGGCACCAGTGCCCGGGAGCTCCCGTCCCATGCGCGGCCGGCCGGGATGATCCCGGTGGGGTGGGTAGTTGTTCCCGGAGTGGAGTCGATCATGATGCGGGCGGCCGTCGCGGAGCGGCCGGGGCCGCCGGACGTGCTGCGCGTGCGCGAGGTGCCGGTTCCGGAGCCGCGGCCGGGGTGGACGCTGGTGAAGGTCAGGGCGTTCGGGCTGAACCGGTCGGAGATGTTCACCCGGCAGGGGCACTCCCCTGGCGTGCGGTTCCCGCGCGTGCTCGGGATCGAGTGCGTCGGGGAGGTCGCCGCGGGCGGGGTGCTCGCGCCGGGGACGCGGGTCGCGGCCGTCATGGGCGAGATGGGGCGCGCGTTCGACGGCGGCTACGCCGAGTACGCGCTGCTCCCCGACGACCTGCTGATCCCCGTCGCGACCGAGCTGGACTGGGAGGTCTTCGCGGCGCTGCCCGAGACGTACCTCACCGCGCAGGGGTCGCTGGACGCGCTGGGCGCGGACGGCGGGACGCTGCTGGTGCGGGGCGGGACGTCGTCGGTCGGCATGGCGGCGCTGTCGCTCGCCAGGGGGCTCGGCCTGCGGACGATCGCGACGACCCGCAACCCCGGCAAGGTCGAGGCGCTGGAGGCGGCGGGCGCCGACCACGTCGTCCTGGACGACGGCGGCATCGCGGACGGGGTGCGGGCGATCGTCCCGGACGGCCCGGACCACGTGCTCGAACTCGTCGGCGCGTCCACCCTCGTGGACTCCCTCGGCCTCGTCCGCAAGGGCGGCACGGTGTGCATGACGGGCATCCTGGGCGGCGCGTGGGTGCTTCCCGAGTTCGAGCCGATGCAGGCGATGCGGAGCGGGACGCGGCTCACCGTGTTCCACAGCGACGACGTGCAGGGCGCGGCGGGCGCCGCGACGCTGCAGCGGCTCGTGGACGAGGTCGGGAGCGGCCGGTTCCGGCCGAACGTCGACCGGGTCTTCGCGCTGGACGAGATCGCCGACGCGCACCGGTACATGGAGGCCGACGAGGCGACGGGCAAGCTCGTCGTGCGCCTCTAGCCGAGAAGGGCGCGGATCTGGTCGGGGCCGGTGAAGACCTCGGCGGCCATGCCGGTCTCGCGGGCGGCGAGGACGTTGCGCTCGGTGTCGTCGATGAACAGGACGTCGGCGGGCTTCACGCCGAGGCGCTCGGCGCAGATGCGGTAGGCCCGCGGGTCGGGCTTGGCGACGCCGATGGCGCACGAGTAGGTGAGCGCGTCGAACCGGGACAGCCAGCTCCCGTGCCGCGCCTCGAAGCGGGGGACGAGGTCGGCGATGATGTTGGAGAGCAGGCCCAGGGTGCGCCCGCCGTCGGCCAGCTCGTGCACGAGGGCGACCATGCGCTCGTCGGCGTCCGTCCAGCTGCGCAGGTCGGCGTCGATCAGCGCGGGCACGTCGGGGAACGCGGTGCCGAGGGCGGCGGCGACGTCCGCCCAGTAGGCGGCGCTCTCCTGGCCGGCGTCGTAGGCGGGGCGCAGCGCCCAGTACGCGTCCCAGAACGGGGCGCCGGAGACCCCGGCGATCTCCTCGATCTCCCGCACGGCCTCGGGGGTCTGGGTGCGGGCGATGACGCCGAACAGGTCGAAGACGATCACATCGGGCATGGTCCGAGGGTATGCGGGGCGGCCCGGTGCGGGCGTCGCGGGGCGGCGGACGTCGCGCCGCGTCGCGACGCGGGAGCCCCGGGTGATGGAACAAGCGCTTGGGCACACCGTAAACTGCCGTTGACGCGCGGACTGAGCAAGCGGTTGGGCGCGCACGGCATAATGAGAGGGTGACGACCACGAGCGCGAATTCCGGGCGGGCGAGGCCCCGGGCCGCCGGCGAGGGCGGCGCGCGCCGCCGCGGCAAGGGCTCGCCGGCCCTGGCGTCGGAGCGCCGCGAGCACCTGGTCAGGCTGGCCGCGGACCTGTTCGCGGAGAAGGGCTTCCAGGCCACCACGGTCCGCAACATCGCCGACGAGGCCGGCATCCTGTCCGGCAGCCTCTACCACCACTTCGACTCCAAGGAGTCGATCGTGGACGAGATCCTGACCGGCTTCTTCGACGAGATCATGGCCGCCTACCGGGCCGAGATCGACGCGGGCCGCGACCCGCGGGAGACGATCGCCGGGCTCGTCCGCATCGCGTTCAACTCCCTTGAGCCGCACCGCGCCGCGATCACGGTCATGCAGAACGACTGGAACTACCTCCAGGGCATGGACCGCTTCGCCTACCTCACCAAGTCCGAGGACGAGGTGGAGAAGATGTGGGTCGAGACCATCGCGGCGGGCCAGGAGCAGGGGCTGTTCCGCGAGGACCTCGACCCGAAGCTGACCTACCGGATGATCCGCGACACGATCTGGGTGGCCGTCCGCTGGTTCAAGCCGGGCGGACGGCTCGACGCCCAGAGCCTCGGCGAGCACTACATCAAGGTCATGTTCGACGGGATCAACACCCACTAGCCCCGGGCGGACGCCTGCGGCCCGCGGGCCCGGCGCCCGCCGTCCCCCGCCGGCGGGCGATGCCCGCTATCCCCCTACCGGCACGCCCGGGCGCTCCGGCGCGCTCTCGAGGCGGCGGCGCGGCAGCAGCCGCGCGATCGGTCCGGGCAGCCACCAGTTCTTCTCGCCGAACAGCTCCATCAGGGCGGGGACGAGCACCATCCGCACGACGGTCGCGTCGATCAGGATGGCGACGCCGAGGCCGAGGCCGATCTGCTTGACGGCGACGTTCGCGCCGAGCAGCACCGACAGGAACACCATCACCATGATCGCGGCGGCGGCGGTGATGACCCGCGCGGTGCCGGCGAGGCCGCGCGCGACGGCCTCCCGGGTGGGCACGCCCGCCTCGTGCGACTCGCGGATCCGCGACACGAGGAACACCTCGTAGTCCATGGACAGCCCGAACAGGATCGGGAACATCATCAGCGGCACCCAGGTGGTGACCGGCATCGAGGTGGGGAAGCCGAGCGCCTTGCCCGCCCAGCCCCACTGCACGACGGCGGTCAGCACGCCGTAGGCGGCGGCGATCGACAGCAGGTTCATCAGCGCGGCCTGCAGCGCCACGGTCAGCGAGCGGACGAGCGCGACGAGCAGCAGCAGCGACAGCCCCACCACGATCGCGATGAGCAGCGGCAGCCGGTTCTGCACGTCGTCGGCGAAGTCGATGGACGCCGCGTTCTGGCCGCCGACGTAGGCGCGCAGGTCCGTGCCGCGGGTGACGCGGGGCAGCACGTCGTCGCGGAGCCGGTGCACCAGCCGCGGGGTGGCCTCGTCCTGCGCGCCGGTGGTCGGGAACGCCATGATCAGCGAGACGGCCCCGTCGGGGCTGGTGCGCGGCGGCTGGACGGCCGCGACGCCCGGTGCGGCGCCGACGGCCGCGGCGACCGGCGCCGGGTTCCCGCCCCGGGTGACGATGACCAGCGGCGCGGCGGTGCCGGGCCCGAAGCCCTCGGCCATGATCTGGTTCGCGGCGCAGCCGCTGGTGTCGTGCGGCTGGGTGCTGGAGTCGGGCAGGCTGAGCCGCATCGACAGCGCCGGCACCGCGAGGGCGAGCAGCAGGGCCGCCGCGGCCAGCCCGGTGACGACCGGGTGGTTCTGGACGACCCGGGCCCAGCGCTCGGCGAGGGGGCGGCGCGCCCGGCCGAGGCCCGGCACGCGGAGCCGGTCGATGGCCCGGCCGGTGAAGCCGAGCAGCGCGGGCAGCAGGGTGACGGCGGCGAGCATCGTCATCAGCACCGCCACGCCGGCGGCGACGGCGACCGCGTTGAACAGCTTCTGCTGCATGACGAACAGGCCCATCAGGGCGATCACGACGGTGCTGCCGGCGAACAGGACGGCGCGTCCGGCGGTGGTGACGGCGGTGACGGTCGCCTCCTCCGGTTCCTTCCCGGCGGCGAGCTCCTCCCGGTAGCGGGTGACGATGAACAGCGCGTAGTCGATGCCGACGCCGATGCCGAGGAGCGCGGCGACGATGGGCCCGAACGACGGCGCGGGCAGCAGGTGCGCGATCAGCGCGATGAGCCCGAGGCCGGAGCCGATGCCGAACAGCGCGGTCACGATCGGCAGTCCCATCGCCAGCACCGAGCCGAACGCGATCAGCAGGATGACGACGGCGGCGAGCACGCCGATCCCCTCCGACGAACCGCCGCCCGCGGTCTCGGCGTTGTCGATCGCGGCGCCGCCGAGCTCGATCCGGACGGGCCCGGAGTCGCTGCGGACGTCCTTGATGAGCTTGGTGACGTCCGTGGTGGGCACGTCGTTGGTGGGGACGTCGAGGTTCGCGGTGGCGAACGCCGTCCGGCCGTCCTTGGAGATCTGGCCGGGGACGTCGTAGGGCGAGGTGACGGAGGCGACGTGCGGTGTCCTGCCGAGCCGGTCGACCGCCCGGGTCACCCGCTCCTTCGCGGCGGCCGAGCGCACGCCGGCGTCCGCCCGCACGGCGAGCGTGATCGTGTCGCCGCTGCGCTTGGGGAAGTGCTCGTCGAGCAGCTTCTTCGCGGTCGCGGAATGGGAGGAGCCTCCGGTGAAGTCGTTGAGCGGCTTGACGGCGAAGCCGTAGCCGAGGACCAGCACGGCGAGCGCGCCGACGATCCAGGCGGCGACGACGAGCCATCGCCTCCGATAGCAGACCCGGGCGAGCCTGGCCAGTTTCATGGGAACCACCTTCGCGGGAGTCCGCGGGTAGAGAACACGTCGTTCCCGAAAGCGTGGCTCGCGCACCCGGCCCGCGTCGTCGGGCGGGCGGCGTCTTCCGGGAGGCCCGCTACTTCCGCAGGAGTACATCCGGCGCGGTATCCCACCGTTGGGGCCCCCGAGCCTCCATAGTGTGCTTAGTCACAATTTGCCGAGTAGGGGTGACGCATTGGTCCGTGGGGACGCTGTTACTGAGGAGATCATCGGGGGGAGGGCGGCATGACGGCTCCACAGGGCGCCGGCCGGGACGAGCCCACGCCGGCGGCGTTCCGCGCCGCCACGGCGCGCGGCCTGCAGGAGCAGTTCCCGGGCGTGCGCGTCTGGTTCGGCGAGGCGACCGGGTCCTGGTGGGCCCTGGTCCCGCTGCGGGACGGCCCGCGGCTGCTGGAGGCCCCCACTCCGCAGCAGCTCCGCGACGAGATCCTCAACTCGCGGACCCGGGGGTGACCAGCCCCGACTCGTAGGCGAGCACCACCAGCCGGGCCCGGTCGCGCACCCCGAGCTTGCTCATGGCCCGGCTGACGTGCGTCTTGGCGGTGAGGGGGCTGACCGCGAGGGCGCTCGCGATCTCGGCGTTGGACAGCCCCCGCCCGACCAGCCGCACGACCTCCCGCTCCCGGTCGGTGAGGCTCTCGAGCCGGCCGACGGCGGCGGGGGCGGGTCCGGGGCGTCCGCCGACGAAGCCCTCGATGACGGCGCGGGTGACGGCGGGGGCGAGCAGCGACTCGCCGCCCGCCACCACCCGCACGGCGTTCACCAGTTCGACGGGCTCCATGTCCTTGACGAGGAAGCCGGCCGCTCCGGCGCGCAGCGCCAGGTAGATGTGCTCGTCGTCGGTGTAGGTGGTGAGGGCGAGGACGCGCACGTCGTCGAGCGCGGGGTCGGAGGCGATCCGGCGGGTGGCGGCGAGCCCGTCGGTGCCGGGCATCCGCAGGTCCATGAGGACGACGTCGGGCCGCAGCCGGCGGGCCAGCTCCACCGCCGCGTCGCCGTCCTCGGCCTCGCCCACGACCTCGATGCCGTCCTCGCCGGACAGCAGCATCCGGAACCCGGCCCGCACCAGCGACTGGTCGTCGGCCAGCACCACTGTGATCACGCCTGCTCCCCCGTCCGCCGGGCCCCCGTCCGGCCCGGATGCGACGGCGCAACCGTACGACGATTCGGGCCGCGGGAGGAATCGGACCGTTCCCACGAGGGCGCCGACGGAGGACGGAGGAGGGCGGGCGCAGGCCGTCCGCCGGGAACGGGGCGCGATCCGTTCCCGGCGGGCGTTTTGTGAAACTAACCTGAAAAGTGCTCCGACACAAGCGCTTGCTCGGTAAGCGTTGTGTGGGACAGCGCACATCGCGCCGCCCCGGTCCCGGCCCGGCGCGCGTCAGGTCTCGTACTGGATGGCGGCCCGCTCCGCGACGATCGGCGTGATGAACTCGTCGATCACCGCCCGGTGCGCCGGATGGTCGCGGTACACCAGGTAGTCGTCCTTGCCCACGAAGTCCGCGACCACGACGAACTCGTAGGACCCCGGGTTCACGCCCGCGTCGAGGCCGACGCTGTACCCGCGGATCTCCGGGATGACCCCGGTCAGCTCGCGCAGCTTCGCCGCGACCTCCTCCTGCTGGCCGATGGTCGTGCCCTCGGCCCACCTGAACATCACCACGTGACGGAAACCGCTCATGCGGGCACGCTACCGAGAACCGGCGGGCTCAAACGGTCCCGAGCTCCGCGGCCGCCACCGCGCCGAGCTCCCAGCACGCCTCCAGGTCGGCCTTGCCCGGCTCCCCCATCACCACCACCGGCGGCTGAACCGCCCTCCACTTCAGCCCCGTCGTGATGGACTCCAGCGCGCGCAGCGCCCCGGCGGCGTCGTTGTTCCCGTGCAGGAACGCCCCGAACGGCCGGCGGATTGTCTCGTCCAAGCACGGGTAATAAATCTGGTCGAAGAAGTGCTTGAGCGCCCCGGAGAGATAACCGAGGTTCACAGGGGAGCCGAGGAGGTAGCCGTCCGCCTCGAGGACGTCCACGGCGGAGGCGGTCAGCGCCGGACGGGAGACGACCTCCACGCCCTCGATCTCGTCCGTGCGCGCCCCCGCGCGCACCGCCTCGACCATCGCCTGGACGGACGGCGAGGGCGTGTGATGAACGAGCAGGAGCCTCTTCACCCTCACGAGACTAACCAGTTTCCCCTCGGGTGGCCGGGTACGGCCGTCGTGGGGGCGAGGACCGCCGGAGTCGCCGAACGCGACGTCATAGGAGGTGTCCGGACGACGCTGACCATGAGCGGCCAAAGATAACGTCCGATCCGGGGAATGAGTTCCAAAGGATCATGGTTGGGGCTCAGCGGAGGTGTCCTCTCGTGCATGCAGCGAAATCGGCCGAACGCGCCGGCGGCGAGCCACTGCCCGTCTGGCCGCTGGCGCTCGTCGCCGCGTTCGTCGCCGTCCTGATCGCCGTGCCCGCCATGGCATGGTCCCCGCACTGGCTCGACCGGCTGTCGGCGGTGGTGACCGGAACACCGCTCGCCCCCGCGCACGCCGTCTCCCTGGGGCTGGTGCTCCTGCTGATCGCGCGCGGCGTCCTGCTGCGCCGCCGGGCCGCCTGGTACGGCCTGGTCGCGCTGGTCGTCCTCGGCCTGCTCGCCGTCGTGGCGGGCGACGACGCGCCGTGGCGGGTGCCGCTCCTCGCGGCCGTCCTGGTCGGGCTCTGGGTGGAGCGCGACCGCTTCCCCGTCCGCCCGCACCCCGACCGGGTCCGCACCGCGGTGAAGACCGGCGCGCTCCTGGTGATCGGCGCGGTGGTCGGGTCCGTGCTGGTCGGCGGCGTCTCCGTGCGGTCCGTGCGGGTCGTCGCGAGCGGCCTCGGCGCCACCGGCGCGCGCATCGACGGCGCGTCCTGGCTGCCCGGCGTGCTCGGCCTGGCCGGCGCGGTGGGCCTGCTCGCCCTGGTGATGACGCTGCTGGCGCCCGACCCCGCGCCGCCGCCCGGCGACGAGGACGAGCGGCGCCGCGTCGCCGGCCTGGTCGCGCATCCCGGCTCGGACACCCTCGCCCCGTTCGCGCTGCGCCGCGACAAGGCGTACGTGTTCAGCCCGGACGGGCGCGCCGCGATCGGCTACCGGGTGCTGTTCGGCATCGCGGTCGCGGGCGGCGACCCCGTCGGCGACCCGAAGTCGCACGCCGCCGCCATCGCGGAGTTCCTGGAGCTGTGCCGCAGGACCGGCTGGCGGCCCGCGGTGCTCGGCGCGAGCGCCGACCTGCTGCCGGAGTGGGGCCCGCTGCGCTCGTTCGGCTTCGGCGACGAGGTCGTCGTCCGGCCGGAGGAGTTCACGCTGTCGGGCCGGCAGATGCGCAACGTCCGGCAGGCCGTCAAGCGCACCGTCAACGCCGGCGTCACCACCGAGATCCTGCCCGAGCGCGAGCTGTCCGCGGACCTGCGCGCCGCGCTGCTGGAGGTCGCGTCCGGCTCGCTGGGCGGCGCCGCCGAGCGCGGCTTCTCGATGAACCTCGACGAGCTGCTCACCGGCTACCACCCCGGCGCGGTCGTCGCGGTCGCCTACGACGAGGACAAGAAGCCGATCGCCTTCCAGCGGTACGTGACGGCGGGCGAGGGCATCAGCCTGGACGCGATGCGGCGCTCCCCCGGCGGGCCGAACGGCGTCAACGAGCGGCTGATCACCGAGATGATCGAGTACGCGGGCGAGCACGGCCACGCGCTCGTCTCGCTGAACTTCGCGGCCTTCCGCGAGCTGCTGGACGCCGAGCAGCGCGGCGCGCTGGAGAAGGCCGGCTACCAGGCCCTGCACCTGCTGGACCCGCTGATCGCGGTCGAGTCGCTGTACCTGTTCGACAAGAAGTTCCGGCCCGCCTACAAGCCGCGCAGCATCGTCTTCCGGTCGTGGTTCGACATCGTGTGGCTGGCGGCGGCGCTGCTGACGCTGGAGTTCGGCCGCACGAAGCCGGCGTCCGCCGCGGAGGAGCCCGTCACCGAACCCGCCCACCACTACATCCGCTAGCGATCCCCGCGCCCCCGACCCGAGACGACCTCCGCCGCGACGCTGTCGATACCGGCGGAGGTCGTTCGTGTAGAGGGTGGAATGTTCCCGGCGAGGGGCGAGGGTGATGACGATGCGGGAGATCCGGACGCTGGTCGGCGGGCGGGGGCTGGTGGAGTCGCCGCGGTGGCACGACGGGCGGGTGTACTTCTCCGACTGGACGGCGGGCGAGGTCCTCGCCGCCGATCCGGACGGGCGCTGCGAGGTGGTCGCGCGGGTGAAGTCGCTGCCGCTGTGCACGGCGTGGCTCCCGGACGGCGGGCTGCTGCTGGTCGACTCGCCCGGCGGGCGGCTGCTGCGGCAGGACGGCGACGGGACGCGGACCGTGCACGCGGACCTCGGCCGGGCGGGCTGGAACGACATCGTCGCGGACGGCCGCGGCAACGCCTACGTCAACCGCGCCGGGTTCGACCCGATGGCCGGGGAGGAGTTCCGTCCCGGGTCCGTGTTCCTGGCCGCGCCCGACGGGACGGTCCGGGAGGTCGCCGGTGACGTCGCGTTCCCCAACGGGATGGCGGTGACTCCGGACGGCTCGACGCTGATCGTCGCCGATTCCTACCGCGGCGAGCTGGTGGCGTTCGCGATCGGCGCCGGGGGCGGGCTGTCGGACCGGCGCGTCTGGGCCGACCTGGGCGACGGGACGCCGGACGGCATCTGCACCGACGCGGAGGGGGCCGTCTGGTACGCGGACGTGCCGCACGAGAGGTGCGTGCGCGTCGCCGAGGGCGGGGCGGTCCTGGACGCCGTCGAGGTGGACCGGGGCGCGTTCGCCTGCGCGCTGGGCGGCCCCGGCAGGACGACGCTGTTCATCACGGCGGCGGAGTGGCAGGGCATGACCGAGCCGGAGCCGGTGCGGCCGGGCAGCGGGCGCCTCCTCGCCACGGATGTCGAGGTGCCCGGCGCGGGCTGGCCCTGACCGGCACCGCTCCCCGCCGCGGCGCCGTCGGCGACCCGGCCGTTTCCCGAGGTGGGCGGCGGGTAGCGCACTCGCGTGGAGACCTGGAACGCCATCACGTCCCGGCGCAACGTCCGGGAGTACCGCGACGACCCGATCCCGCCCGATGACCTCGACCGCGTCCTGGAAGCGGCGCGGCGGGCGCCGTCGTCCAAGAACTGGCAGCCGTGGGACTTCGTCGTCGTGACCGACCGGGACCGGCTCGCCGAACTGGCCGCCGCGGGCGAGTACGCGGCGCACGTCCCCGGTTCGGCGGCGACGATAGCGCTGGTCATGCGCGACTACGACGACCCCGCCGAGCGGGAGACCGCGCGGTTCGACCTCGGGCAGGCGATGCTGAGCATGATGCTCGCGGCCGTCGACCTCGGGATCGGCAGCGGGCACGCGACGGTGATGGACCAGGCGGTGGCGCGCCGCGTGCTCGGCCTGCCGGACGACCGGTACTGCGCCTACCTGCTCGCGCTGGGGTACCCGGCGGGCCGTCCGCTGAAGCCCGTCCGGAACCCGGCCCGGCGGGCGTTCGAGGACGTGGTGCACCGCGACCGCTGGTGACCGTCGGGAGGGAATGACGCGGGACCGATGCCCGGACTTCTGGAATCTTCGAGCATGATTCTAGAAACCCCCGTGGAGAGGACCGGGCATGAGCAGCACTGTGCAGGGGCACTGCGATCCGGCGTTCGCCGCCGTCCGTGAGGTGTTCGAGCAGCATTTCGCCGACGGCAGGGAGCTGGGCGCCGCCGTCGCCGTGTACGCCGGGGACCGCAAGGTCGTGGACCTGTGGGGCGGCGTCGCCGACCACCGGACCGGGCGCGCCTGGGCCGCCGACACGCCGTGCTTCGGCTTCTCCTGCACCAAGGCGGTGACGGCCGCGGCGGCGCTGCTGCTCGCCGAGCGCGGCGCCTACGACGTGGACGGCCCCGTCACCGCGTGGTGGCCGGAGTTCGGCGCGCACGGCAAGGACGCCGCGACGGCGGCGCACCTGCTGTCGCACCAGGCAGGGCTGCCCGCGTTCGACCGTCCCGTGTCGGCCGAGGAGGCGGCGGACCCCAAGGCCCTCGCGGACCTGCTCGCCGCGCAGGAGCCGGAGTGGACGCCGGGCGAGACGCACGGCTACCACGCGCTGACCTACGGCTGGCTGGCCGGGGAGATCGTCCGGCGGCTGTCCGGCACGCCGGTCGGCGCGTTCGTGAAGAAGGAGTTCACCGGCGACCTGGACATGTGGATCGGGGCGCCGGACGAGGTGATCGAACGCGCGGCGAAGATGACCGCGCGGGGCCGCGTGTCCGGTGCGGCCGACGCTCCGAAGACCGCGGCCGGCGACGTGCTCAAGCGGATCGCCGCGGCCTACGGCGACCCGCAGAGCCAGATGAACCGGGCGCTGAACAACCCCCATCCGGGCAAGGGCGGCTACAACAACCCGGTGGTGCTGCGCGCCGGCTGGCCGTCCGCCGGGATGCTCGCGACCGCGCCCGCGTTCGCGGGGTTCTACCGCGATCTGGTGGCGGGCCGGATCGTGCGCCCGGACACGCTGCGCGAGGCGTTGCGCCGCCGGGTGTCCGGCCCCGACCGGACGCTCATCGTGGAGAGCTCGTTCGGGCTCGGGTTCATGCGCCCGTCGCAGACGTTCTTCGTCCCGAAGGCGGCGCGGGAGACGGCGTTCGGCCACACCGGCGCGGGCGGCTCGATCGGGCTCGGCGACCCGGACGCCGGGCTGGCGCTGGCGTACCTGCCGAACCGGATGGGCGAGCAGGTGTCGGGCGACCTGCGGGCGTTCCGCCTCACCGAGGCCGCGTACGCGTCCCTGGGCTGAGCCGCGCCCGCCCGCCGCTTCGGCCGGGCCGGGTCACTGCATGGTGATGCCGCCGCTGACGGACACGGTCTGGCCGGTGATGTAGCCGGCGCGGTCGGTGCACAGGAACGCGACCAGGCCGGCCACGTCGTCCGGGCGGCCGATGCGGCGCAGCGGGATCTGCCTGGCGAGCTTCGCCAGCAGGTCCGGGTGCCGGTCGGACACCGCCCGGACCATCGGCGTGTCCGTCGGCCCGGGGCACACCACGTTGGACGTGACGCCGCCGGCCGCCGCCTCGCGGGCGAGGGACTTGGCGAGCCCGAACAGCCCGGACTTGGTGGCCGCGTAGGCGCCTTCGCCGCCGGCGCCGGCGCGGGCGCCGTCGGAGGAGACGAACACCAGCCGGCCCCACCCGCGCTCGGTCATCCCGGGCAGCAGCGCGCGGGTGAGCTGCATCGGTGCGCGCAGGTTGACCCGCCACATCAGGTCCCAGTCGGCGGGGTCGCTGTCGACGAACGGCTCGACGATGCTGACGCCCGCGTTGTGGACGAGGACGTCCACCGGCCCGGCGCTTGCCGTGAACGCGTCGATGGACGCCGGATCGGTGAGGTCGACGCGGGCGGCGGCGCCGCCGGTCCGCTCCGCGACGTCCTCGGCGGCGGCGAGGTCGAGGTCGGCGACGACGACGCGCGCGCCGAGCGCGGCGAGGTCGGCGCAGATCGCCCGGCCGATGCCGCCCGCGCCGCCGGTGACGACGGCGGTGCGTCCGTCGAGGGTCATGCCGTCCATCGGTCCTCCGCTCCGCCCGCTCGTGCCCTCACCGTAGCCGCCGCCCGCGTCCGCGCCGGAGAGGGCCGGTAGCGTGCCGGTTCATGGAGGTACGCGACCTGCACCCGTGGCCGTCGACGCCCGAGGAGGCGGAGGCGATCCAGGACCGGCTGCGCGCGATGCTCGAACTCGGCGTCCCCGGCCCGGCGAACCCGCGCACCGTCGCCGGGCTGGACGTCTCGTACGCGGGCGACGGCGGCGGGACCGGGGCCCGGCTGGCCGCCGCGGTGGTCGTCCTCGACGCGGCGACCCTCGACGTCGTGGAGGAGTCGGTCGCCGTCGGGACGGCCGCGTTCCCCTACGTCCCGGGCCTGTTCGCGTTCCGCGAGCTGCCCACCCTGCTGGACGCGCTCCGCGCCCTGGAGACCACGCCCGACCTGCTCGTCTGCGACGGTTTCGGGATCGCGCACCCCCGCCGGTTCGGGCTGGCGTGCCATCTCGGGGTGCTGACCGGGCTGCCGACGATCGGCGTGGGCAAGACCGCGTTCGTCGGCGCCTACGACCCGCCCGGACGGCGGCGCGGCGACGCGAGCCCGCTGGTGGACGACGGCGAGGAGGTCGGGCGGGTGCTGCGGACCCGCGACGACGTGAAGCCGGTGTTCGTGTCGGTCGGCCACCGCACCGACCTCGACTCGGCGTGCCGCGACGTCCTCGCGGTGACGCCCGAGTACCGCCTTCCGGAGACGACTCGCCGGGCGGACCGGCTGTCCCGCGACGCACTCGGAGGCTGATGGCGCGAGACGGCGCCTTCCTCGACGTCGGCGCGGGGAGATGGCAGGCTCTTCGGTAACACGCGGCGGCCGGTCCGGCCGTCCGCGCCACCGCTGGACGGTGCCCATGCAACCGCGCCCGATGCGGGCGGACGCCCGCCGCAACTACGAACGACTGATCAGCACGGCCCGCGCGGCCTTCATGGAACACGGCACGGGCGCGTCCCTGGACGACATCGCCCGGCGCGCGGGCGTCGGGTCCGGGACGCTGTACCGGCACTTCCCCACCCGCGACGACCTGCTGCACGCGGTGCTCCGGGAACGGATCGAGGGGCTGCTCGCGCACGCCGCCGCGCTGATGCGCGAGCCCGACGCGGACGCGGCGCTGGCGGACTGGCTGCGCGGCTACCTGGCCGGCGCGATGACGCCGCGCGGCACCTCGACCGTGCTCATCGAGGCGATGTCGCCGCGGTGGTCGGCGACGCGGCTCGGCTCCGCGGCCGCCGCGATCCGCGACGCGGTCGGCGGGCTGCTGGAGCGGGCGCAGCGCGCGGGCGCGATCCGCGCGGACGCCGACGCCGCCGACCTGCTGCGGCTGACCAACGCGATCGGCGTCGCGGCCGAGCGCGCCCAGGACCCCGCCGGGTACGCCGACCGGATGCTGGCGCTGCTGTTCGACGGGCTGCGCACGCGCTGACCGGCGCCCGCCGCTCCGGGCCGCCTTGTTCGGCGAACCAAGCGTTCGCTAGTTTGGTGGGGCGCCGCGGTCGCGGTCGCCGCTGGGAGCGAGGAGCGTTGATGGGGCAGCTTGACGGCAAGGTGGCGCTGATCACCGGTGGTGCGCGCGGCATGGGCAAGGCCCATGTGAAGCGCTTCGTCGCCGAGGGCGCGAAGGTCGTGTTCGGCGACGTCCTGGAGGAGGAGGGCGGCAAGCTCGCCGCCGAACTCGGGGACGATGTCCGGTTCGTCCGCATGGACGTGACGTCGCCCGCCGACTGGGAGAACGCCGTCGGCACCGCGACGTCGGAGTTCGGCGCGCTGAACATCCTGGTGAACAACGCCGGCATCATCCGCTACAAGACCATCGAGGACATGTCGCTGGACGAGTTCCGGCAGATCATCGACGTCAACCTGATGGGCCAGTGGCTCGGCGTGAAGTCGGTGACGGCCGCGATGCGCGAGGCCGGCGGCGGCTCGATCGTCAACGTCTCCTCGACCGAGGGCTTCGTCGGCGCGGACGGCCTCGCCGCCTACAGCGCCAGCAAGTTCGGCGTCCGCGGCCTCACCAAGTCCGCGGCCCGCGAGCTCGGCGAGTACGGCATCCGCGTCAACTCCATCCACCCCGGCGGCATCGTCACCCCGCTGTTCATGCAGGACGACATCATCGCGGCCAAGGCCGACAGCGCCGACGCGCTGATGAAGGCGCTCCCCCTCGGCCGGATGGGCAAGACCAGGGAGGTCTCCGGCCTGGTCGTCTACCTGGCGTCGGACGACTCGTCGTACTGCACCGGCAGCGAGGTCCTCGTCGATGGCGGCCTGCTGACCGGCGCCGGCTACTGAGCGCGCCGGGCCGCCGGTGACGGACGGGACCCCCGCACCGGCGGCCCGACGCGGGCCCTCATCGGGGACGGCGCTCCGTCCACCGCTCGACGACCTCCAGCTGCGCCGCGAGCGAGATCAGCGTCGCCTCGTCGGAGTCATGGCCGAGCAACTGCGCCCCGATCGGCAGTCCGTTCTTCGTGAAGCCCGCCGGGACGTTCACGCCGGGCCACCCGAGCACGTTCCACGTCCATGCGTAGGGGCACGCCGCGGCCACGCCCGACTGCGTCTTCTGGTAGCCGGCGCCGTCGAAGGCACCGACCTTCAACGGCGGCTGCGCGGTCGTCGGCGTCAGCACCACGTCGGCGAACCGGAAGATGCGCCCGACCTTCTTCTGCAGGTACGGGTCCATCCTCCTGGCCAGCGGGAGCAGCCGCTTGCCGACGAGGCGCCCGATCCGCGCCTCGGCCTCCGTCCGCGCCTCCGGCCGCGCGTTCGGGATCGAGTCGAGCCAGTCCGCGACGCCGGCCGTCCCGCGCGGGATCAGCCCGAGGCCGACCAGGCCGTAGTCCGGATCCGCGGGGAACACCTTGTGCCCCAGCTCGGTCAGACGCCGGGAGATGCGCTCGACCGCCGCCCGGATCTCCGGATCGAGCTTCCCGCTCACCCCGAAGGCCGTCCGGTACGACACCGCGATGCGCAGCCGCCCCGGCTCCCGCCTCGTCGCGTCCACGAAGGGCAGCACCGGACGCCCCACCTGGTACGCGTCCTCCGGATGGCTGCCCGAGAGCACGTCCAGCAGCAGCGCCGCGTCCTTGACGCTCCTCGCCAGCGGACCCCACACGGTGATCCCGTTGAAGGGATCGGTGTGGGGATGACCGGAAACGCGCCCCCGCTGCGGCTTGATGCCGACCAGCCCGGTCCACGCCGCGGGGATCCGGATCGACCCCGCCCCGTCGGACCCCACGGCCCCCGCGACCATCCCCGCCGCCACCGCCGCCGCGGACCCGCCCGACGACCCGCCCGGCGTGTACTCCGGGTTCCACGGGTTCCGCGCGGCGCCGTACGCCGGCGACTCGCTGAACGGCCACAGCCCGATCTCGCACGTCGTCGTCTTGCCCACGACGATCGCGCCGGCGGCCCGCAGCTTGCGGACCACCTCGCCGTCCCGCACGGCCGGCCGGTGGTCGCCGGCCACCGCGAACGGCGTGGTCTCCCCCTCGATGTCCGTGTCGTCCTTGATGGCGACCGGCACCCCGAGCAGCGGCAGCCGCTCCCCCTCGGCCAGCCGCTTGTCGGCCTCCCGCGCCTCCTCCACCGCGGCCTCCCGCACGACCCGGAAGGCCCCGAGGGACTCCTGCCGCCGGATGCCGTCCAGCGACGCCTCCACCAGTTCCGCGGAGGACACCTCGCCCTTCCGCAGCGCGTCCGCCTGAGCGGCCAGACCCAGCTCCACGCCCACCTCCGGCATATCGTTCGTTCGAACGAACGATAGCGTCCGCGCCGTGTTTGGGGAAGACTGTGCAGCAATGAGCGCCCGCGACCAGATCCTCCACGCCACCCTCCGCCTGATCGGCGAGCAGGGCATCGGCGCCGTGACCAACCGCGCGGTCGCCCGCGCGGCC
The DNA here is from genome assembly GCF_040645715.1 of Spirillospora sp. NPDC046719. Taxonomy (NCBI): domain Bacteria; kingdom Bacillati; phylum Actinomycetota; class Actinomycetes; order Streptosporangiales; family Thermomonosporaceae; genus Spirillospora; species Spirillospora sp. NPDC046719. Next base: position 24,421 of record NZ_JBEYYT010000116.1, read on the forward strand.
GGCGTCTCCCTCGGCTCCCTCACGTACCACTTCCCCAGCCAGGACGAGCTGCTCCGCGAGGCGCTGCGCGCCTTCGTGGACACCGAGATCGCCCGCATCACGGCCTACGCCGAGGGCCTGCGCGAGTCCGGCATCGCCCCCGTCGACGCCGCCGACCTGGTGGAGAAGGCGGTCGTCGACTTCGCCTACGGCCCCGAGCAGATCGCCAACCTCGAACTGCACCTGCACGCCGCCCGCGATCCCGCCATCCGCGACACCTCGGCCCGCTCCGTCGAGGCCTACGACCGGCTCGCCACCGCCGTCCTCACCGCCCTCGGCATCCCCGACGCGGAAAGGCACGCCCCGGCGATCGTCGCGATGCTCTACGGCCTCGCCGTCCGCCGCCTGGCCACCGGCGACACCGCCGCCACCGGCACCGCGGACGCCTTCCGCCTCCTCCTCCTGGGCGCCCTCCCCCGCGACTGAGAAAGGCCTCT
>NZ_JBEYYT010000117.1:0-24612 GCF_040645715.1 Spirillospora sp. NPDC046719
GGGGGCGGGGCCGCGGGCGGGGGCGGGGGGCGCGGGGCGGCCGCCGGCGCCCCCGCCCCCGCGGCGGGCCCCGCGCGCCCCTTGGGGGCTATCCCCGGCATGGGCGCCCCCACCGCGCCGGTCTCGCCCTCGCCGACGAGGATCTTCTCGAGCACGCCGGCCTCGTAGGCCTCGTACTCCATGACCGCCTTGTCGGTCTCGATGTCCACCAGGACGTCGCCGACCGCCACCTCGTCGCCCGGCTGCTTCTGCCAGGAGCTGATGACGCCCTCCTCCATGGTGTCGGAGAGGCGCGGCATGAGGATCTCGGTCATCGGGCGGGCTCCAGCACAGGACGGCCGGTCGCGCGGAGCGTGTCGCGGACGGCGGTGAGCAGGGAGTCGGCGGACGGCAGCGCCGCCGACTCCAGGGACTTGGCGTAGGGCAGCGGCACCTCCGCCATCGCGACGCGGCGGACCGGCGCGTCCAGCCAGTCGAAGGCGCCCTCCTGGATCGTCGCGGCGATCTCCGCGCCGATCCCGTAGGTCAGCCAGTCGTCCTCGGCGACGACCGCGCAGCCGGTCCTGCGGACGGACTCGACGATCGTGGCGCGGTCCAGCGGGCGCAGGCTGCGCAGGTCCACGACCTCGGCGGACACGCCCTCGGCGGCGAGGGTCTCGGCGACCTCGGTCGCGACCCGCGCCATCCGCGAGTAGCCGATGATCGTGATGTCGGTGCCGGGGCGGGTGACGGCGGCGCGGCCGATCTCGGCCGGCTCGATCTCCTCGACCGGGGCCGGCAGCTCGCCCTTGGTGTTGTAGAGGGCGAGGTTCTCCAGGAACAGCACGGGGTCGTCGTCGCGGATCGCGGCCTTCAGCATCGCCGACGCCTCGGCGGGCGTGCTCGGCGCGACGACCTTCAGGCCGGGGATGAACGAGTAGAACAGCTCGACGTTCTGCGAGTGGGTGGCGCCGAGCTGCTGGCCGCCGCCGCCCGGGGTGCGGATCACCATCGGCACGCTGGCCTGGCCGCCGAACATGCCGTAGATCTTGGCGGCGTGGTTGACGATCTGGTCCAGCGCGAGCAGCGAGAAGTTGATCGTCATGATCTCCACGACGGGGCGCAGGCCGAGCATCGCGGCGCCGATCGCGGCGCCGACGAAGCCCTCCTCGGCGATCGGGGTGTCCCGGACGCGTTTCGGCCCGAACTCCTTCAGCAGCCCCTCGGTGATCTTGTAGGAGCCCTCGAAGAGCCCGATCTCCTCGCCCATCAGGAAGACGTTCTCGTCGCGGAGCATCTCCGCGCGCAGCGTGTCCCGGAGCGCCTGGCGGTAAGTGACGGGTGCCATCAGCGTGCTCCTCAGGAACTGAATACCGGGTCGGCGGGCAGGCGGCGCAGCTCGCCCGGGACGGGGGTGGCGTAGGTGTAGTCGAACAGCGTGGAGACCTCGGGGGCCGGGCTCTCGTCGGCGAACGCGGCGGCGGCGTCGATCGCGGCGGTGACCTCCGCGTCGAGGCGGTCGCGCTCGTCGTGCGACAGGATCCCCGCCTCCTCCAGCTCCAGCGCCATCCGGGCGAGGGGGTCGGCGGCCTTCAGGGCCTCCTTCTCCTCCTTGGACCGGTAGCGGGCCGGGTCGACGACCGAGTGGCCCTTGAGCCGGGGGCTGGTGGTCTCCAGCAGGTACGGCTTGCTCTCGCTGCGGGCGCGCTCCACGGCGTGGCGAGCGGCGTCCCGCACGGCGACGACGTCGGTGCCGTCCACCCGGACGCTCTCCATCCGGTAGGCGGCGCCGCGCCGGTACAGCTCGGGCTCGGCGGCGGAGTGCTCCACGGTGGTGCCCATGCCCAGCCCGTTGTTGATCACTACGAAGACGACCGGGAGGTCCCAGAGGCCGGCGATGTTCAGCGACTCGTGGAACGCGCCGATCGCGGTGGTCCCGTCGCCCATGTGGCACATCACGACCTCGTCGCCGCCCTTGTAGGAGACGGCGAGGGCGGCGCCGGCCGCGAGCGGGACCTGCCCGCCGACGATGCCGTACCCGCCGAGCAGCCGCGCCTCGGCGTCGAACAGGTGCATGGACCCGCCCCAGCCCTTGGAGACGCCGGTGGAGCGCCCGTAGAGCTCGGCCATCACGCGCTCGGCGGAGATGCCCTTGGCGAGGGCGTAGCCGTGCTCGCGGTAGTTGGTGAACAGGTAGTCGGTGGGGCGCAGCGCGGCCATCAGGCCGACGACGGTCGCCTCCTCGCCGAGGTTCAGGTGGCAGTAGCCCCCGATCTTCGCCTCGGTGTAGGCGCGGGCGGCCCGCTCCTCGAAGCGGCGGATCAGCAGCATCTGGCGGTAGTACGCCACCAGCGTCTCGGCGCTCTCCGCCGGGGCGTCCGGGGCGGCGCCGTTGACGGCGTGCTCGCTCGCGGCGCCGTTGCCCGCCGGGGCGGCAGCCGGCCCGGAGGCCTTGGTGCCGCGCGCTCTCCGGGTCGTGCGAGCCGGAGCGGCCTTGGTAGCTGACCGGGTGGTCTCAGCCATCGGCGACCTTCCTAAGTCCGGGGGAACGCCGTAGGATCGCCACGACGCTCACCGATCATCATTGATCAATGATCGATCATATTCGAGTCTATCTCCTCCGGCGTCAAGACTCACTTACCGTCGCCCCGTCTAATATTGGCTCCCGTGAACACGCCCGTCCCCGCCCAGCTGCTGCGCACCGGGCTCGCCGACCAGATCCGCGAGTTCATCGTGGAGGGCATCAGCGCGGGCCGGTGGGAGCCGGGCGAGCGCATCGTCGAGCGCCGCATCGCCACCGAGCTCGGCGTCAGCCAGGGGCCGGTGCGCGAGGCGCTGCGGCAGCTGGAGGCGCAGCGGCTGATCGAGTCGCTGCCGAACCGGGGCGCCCGCGTCCGCGAGTTCACCGAGCAGGACCTCGCCGAGATCTTCCCCGTCCGCGCCGGGCTGGAGCGCACCGCCGCCGAGCTCGGCATGGCGCGGATCAGCGGCTGCCTGGACGCGCTGGAGGAGCGCAACCGGCAGCTGAGCGAGGCGGCGCGCGAGGGCGACCTGCACGAGCAGATGCGGCTCAGCATCGCCTTCCACCGCGAGATCGTCGAGGCGGCCGGGAACCGGCTGCTGTTCTCGGTGTGGGAGGGCCTCGGCATCGAGCTGTGGACGACCCTGTCGCTGCGGCTGCACCACACCGAGATCTACTCCAAGTCGGCCGAGCACGCCGAGCTGATCGAGGCGTTCCGCCGCCGCGACCCGCAGGCCCCGCAGCTGCTGCACGACCACGTCATGAACTACGCGCCCTGAGGCGCCCGCGGTCCCCGCACGTCTCCGTCCGCCTCGCGGCGGGGGTCACTCCTGCTCGCGGTAGGCCTTGGTGAGCTGCGCCTCCGCGTCGTCGAGGTAGGAGCGCAGCTCCGCCTCGGCGGCCGCGACGTCGCCCCGCTCCAGCAGGTCGTAGAGCCGCCGGTTGCGGGCCAGGTACGGCTCGTGGAACTCGCGCGGCGACCCCATCTCGTGGAAGACCAGGCGCATCTCGGCCAGCAGGTGCCGGATCATCTCGTCCACCCGGGGGCTGCCGACCAGCGCGGCGAGCGCCTGGTGGAAGCGGATGTCGGCGGTGCCGACCTGCGCCCAGCGCCCGCCGGCGGCGGCGTCCTCGCCGTCGGCCACGGCCGCCTCCACCCGGGCGAGCGCCTCGCGCGGCGCGGACGGCGCGCACCGCACGCCCTCGCACTCCAGGATGCGGCGGACCCGGTACAGGTCGGCGAGCCCTTCGGCGGTGACGCGGCGGACGAACACGCCCCGGTTGAACTCGTGCACGAGCAGCCGCTCGTTGATGAGCAGCCGGAACGCCTCGCGGATGGTGTTGCGGGAGACCTTGGCGGCGCGGCCGAGGTCCTCCTCGGGGATCCGGTCGCCGGGCGCGAGGCGGCCGTCGGTGATCTGCTCGCGGAGCAGGTGGGCGACGCGGTCCGCGGTGCTGAGCCGGCCGATGTCGTCCCGCGCCGCAGCGATGTTCTCCAGCCACGACTCCTGCGCCGGCATCGGCCCGTCCTCCCCGCGGTGGCGCGGCGCCGCGGGGGCGCGCGCGTGACTCGTACGGCACCACCGTATCCCCTCTCCGAGAGGATTCATCAACAAGGGGATTGAAGGATTGTTGAACAATCCTTACGCTGGCGGAAAGCCGACACCCCGGAAGGGGCAGCCATGACGGACACCACCCTCGACCACACGCCGGCCTCCCCGCCCACCTCCTCCTCCCGCCGCGGCGCGCTCCTCGGCGCCATGTTCCTGATGGCCACCAGCGCCATCGGCCCTGGGTTCATCACCCAGACGACCACCTTCACCGCCAAGCTCGGCGCCGCGATGGCGTTCGCGATCCTGGTGTCGGTGCTGGTGGACATCGCGATCCAGCTGAACGTGTGGCGGATCGTCGGCGTCTCCGGACGGCGCGCCCAGGACCTCGGCAACCGGGTGGTGCCCGGCGGCGGCTACGCGCTGGCCGCGCTGGACGTCTTCGGCGGCCTGGTGTTCAACATCGGCAACGTGGCCGGCTGCGCGCTCGGGCTGAACGCGCTGCTCGGCCTGGACATCAAGATCGGCGGCGCGCTGTCCGCGCTGGTCGCCATCGCGATCTTCCTGATCCGGCGGGCCGGCGTCGCGATGGACCGGATCGTGGTGGTGCTCGGCGCCGTCATGATCGTGATGACGCTCTACGTGGCGGTGAAGTCCGGGCCGCCGCTCGGCGACGCGCTCCGCGAGACCGTCGCGCCCGGGCAGGTCGACTTCCTCGTCATCACCACGCTGATCGGCGGGACCGTCGGCGGCTACATCACCTACGCCGGCGCGCACCGCATGATCGAATCCGGGCTGACCGGGCCCGGCAGCATCCGGGAGATCAACCGCAGCGCCGTCACCGGGATCATCGTCACCGGCGTGATGCGGGTGCTGCTCTTCCTCGCCGTGCTGGGCGTCGTCGCCGGCGGCGTCACCCTCGCCAAGGACAACCCGGCGCCCTCGGCCTTCCAGCACGCCGCCGGCGAGACCGGGCTGCGCGTGTTCGGCCTGATCATGTGGTCCGCCGCGATCACCTCGGTGATCGGCGCGTCCTACACCTCGGTGTCGTTCCTGGTGTCGTTCTCCGGCTGGATCGAGCGGCACCGCAACCGGCTCGTCGTCGCGTTCATCCTGGTCTCCACCGCGATCTACCTGGCGATGGGGACCACCCCGGCCAAGCTGCTGATCCTCGCCGGCGCGCTGAACGGCCTCATCCTGCCGTTCGGGCTGGCCGTGCTCCTGTGGGTCGCCGCCCGCCGCCGCGACCTGCTCGGCGGGTACCGGTACCCGGCCTGGCTCCTCGCGCTCGGCGTCGCCGCCTGGCTGCTCTCCCTGTACCTCGGCTGGAACGCGCTCTCGGGCATAGAAGACCTGTGGAAGTGAGGGGACGGGTGCGGATCCTGCGGAACGGCGACCGGGCGCTGCTCGTCGAGCTGCCCGGAGCGGAGGCGATGCTCGGCCTGTACACGGCGCTCAGCGCCGCGCCGCCGCCCGGCGTCGCCGACATCGTCCCGGCGGCCCGCACCCTCACCCTGCTGCTCGACCCGTCCGCCGACCCCGCCGGGGTCGCCGCCGCCGTGCGCGGCGTGCGCCCCGGCACGGCGGCCGGTTCCGCGGCGGCCGTGGAGGTCCCCGTCGTCTACGACGGCCCGGACCTCGACGAGGTCGCCGCGCTCACCGGACTCACCCCGGACGGCGTCGTCGCCGCCCACACCGGCACCCCGTGGCGGGTCGCGTTCACCGGGTTCGCGCCAGGATTCGGCTACCTCGACGGCGGCGACCCGCGGCTGGACGTCCCGCGCCGCGGCACCCCGCGGGTCCGGGTCCCGGCCGGCGCGGTCGGCCTCGCGGGCCGCTTCAGCGGCGTCTACCCGGTCGAGTCGCCGGGAGGCTGGCAGCTCATAGGGCGTACGGAGGCCGTCCTGTGGGACCTCGACCGCGACCCGCCCGCCCTGCTCCGGCCCGGGGGAAAAGTTTGTTTCGTCCGGAGGGAACCATGAAGCGGGGCTTGGACGTTCTCCGATCAGGACTCCTGGCAACCGTTCAGGATCTGGGACGTCCGGGTCACGCGGCGCTCGGCGTGGGGGTGGCGGGCGCCGCGGACCCGGATTCGTTCCGGCTCGCGAACCGCGCGGTCGGCAATCCCGAGGACGCCGCCGCCATCGAGACCACCTTCGGCGGGCTGCACGTCCGCGCCCGCGGGGGCGTGTTCGCGGCCGTGACCGGCGCACCCGTCCCCATGACCGTCGACGGCCGCGCCGTCGCCCCCTTCTCCGTCTTCCACGTCCCGGACGGCGGTGAGCTGCGGATGGGCGCGCCGCCCACCGGCCTGCGCAGCTACCTGGCCGTCCGCGGCGGGATCGCGGTCCCGCCCGTCCTCGGCTCCCGCTCCACCGACACGCTGTCCGGCCTCGGCCCCGCCCCGCTCAAGCCCGGCGATCTGCTGCCGATCGGCCCGGCGCCGCGCCGGGACCCGCTGCTGGACGTCCTTCCGGTCGCGCCGCCGCCTGCCCGCGACCTCGTGCTGCGCGCGATCCCGGGCCCCCGCGCCGACTGGCTCGCCCCCGGCGCCTTGGACGCCCTGTTCAGCTCGCCCTACGAGGTGACCAGCGAGATCGACCGGGTCGGCATGCGGCTGGACGGCCCGCGCCTCCGGCACGCCGGGCGCGGCGAACTGCCCAGCGAGGGCACCGTCACCGGCGCGCTGCAGGTCCCGCCGTCCGGGCTGCCCGTGCTGTTCCTCGCCGACCACCCGGTCACCGGCGGCTACCCGGTCATCGCGGTGGTCGTCTCCGCCGACGTCGGGCGCGCCGCCCAGGCGCGCCCCGGGCAGCGGCTGCGGTTCCGCCCGCATCCCGCGCCCCCGCTCGCAGGACCGCCGACCGAACGGGCCGGACGCGCCGAACAGGCCGAACAGGCCGAACAGGCCGAACAGATCAGACAGGAGGGACCGTGACGAATCCGATCGACCCGGGCTCGCTCTCCCCGGACCAGGCAAGGGCGCTGTTCCGCGCCGGACTGCGCGTCCCCACGGCCGGGTGGTGCTCCGGCTGGACGCAGGCGAACCTCATCGCCGTCCCCCGCGACCAGGCCTACGACCTGCTGCTCTTCGCGCAGCGCAACCCCAAGCCGTGCCCCGTGCTGGACGTCACCGAGCCGGGCGCGGTGTCGGCGTCGCTGTTCGCCGGCGACCTGCGCACCGACCTGCCCGGCTACGTCGTGTACGAGCACGGCGAACCGGTCGCCGAGGTGACCGACGTCACCGGGTACTGGCGCGACGACCTGGTCTCCTTCCTCATCGGGTGCAGCTTCACGTTCGAGGACGCGCTGCGCGAGGCGGGCGTCCCCGTCCGGCACATCGAGCAGAGCACCAACGTCCCGATGTACCGGACGAACCGGATGTGCCGCCGCGCCGGCGAGTTCGGCGGCCCGCTGGTGGTGTCGATGCGGCCCGTCCCCGCCGCGCAGGTCGCCGACGCGGTCCGCGTCACCGCCCGGTACCCGTCCGTGCACGGCGCTCCCGTGCACGTCGGCGACCCCGTCGAGCTCGGCATCGCCGACCTGGACGAGCCGGACTTCGGCGACCCCGTCGAGGTCCGGGTGGACGAGATCCCGGTGTTCTGGGCGTGCGGGGTGACGCCGCAGGCCGCGGTCATGGCGTCCCGCCCGAAGCTGGCGATCGGCCACGCGCCCGGGCACATGGCGATCACCGACGCGCGCGACTCCCGGTACCTCGTGCCCTGAGTCCGGCATAGGCTTCGTCCATGCCCGAGATCGTCGCCCCCGGCGACCGGCTCGGCGAGCGCTACGTCCTGGAGGCGCCGCTGGGCGCCGGCGGGATGGCCACCGTCTGGCGCGCCACCGACCTCGTCCTCGACCGCGCCGTCGCGGTCAAGGTCCCGGCGGACGGCTGGCCGGAGGAGCTCGGCCGCCGGCTCCGCCAGGAGGCCAAGGCCGCCGCCGGCCTCGCCCACCCGAGCATCACCGGCGTGTACGACTACGGCGAGGACGACGTCACCCCGCGGACGGGCCGGTTCGCGCAGCGGCGCCGCGTCCCGTACGTGGTGATGGAGCTGCTGGACGGGGAGACGTTGGCGGCGCGGCTCGCGCGCGGCCCGATGCCCTGGCGGGAGGCGGCGGGCGTGTGCGCCCGGATCGCCGACGCGCTGGCCGCCGCGCACGCCGCCGGGGTCGTGCACCGCGACATCAAGCCGGCGAACGTGTTCCTGACGCCGGTCGGGGTGAAGGTCCTCGACTTCGGCATCGCGTTCACCGGGACGTCCGGCGGGCCCCTCCTCGGCACCCCGGCCTACGTCGCCCCCGAGCTGCTCGCGGGCGCGGAGCCAGGGCCGGCCGCCGACGTCTTCTCGCTCGGCGTCGTGCTGAACCAGGCGCTGACCGGCGACGCGCCCGCACCCGTCCTCGGCGCGCCGCCGGACGGCGTCCCCGCCGAGGTCACGGAGCTGTGCCGCCGCTGCCTGGACGAGGACCCCGAGGCCCGCCCGGCGGCGCCGGAGGCCGCGCGGGTCCTCGCGGACGCGGCCGGCGTCCAGCTCGCCCCCTTCCCGCAGTCCACGCCGGAGCCGGCGCCCCCGCCGGACGAGGAGCACCCGCCGACCCGCGTGCTGGACGAGCCACCGCCCGACGGGCCGACCTCCGGCGCGCTCCCGGCCGCGCTCCCGGCCGGGCCCGCGTCCCGGCCGCCGGGCCGCAAGCCTCTGATCATCGCCGGTGCGGGGATCGGCGCGGCGGGGCTGGCGGCCCTGCTCATCGGCCTGCTGACGCCGGGCTCGTCCCGGTCCTCGGACGGGCCGGGCCGCCCGCCGGCGCCGTCCCCGGCGCGGACGACCGCGGCGGTCACCGCGTGCTCGGTGGCGTACCGGATCGACGGGTCGTGGCCGCAGGGCTTCCAGGCGACGGTGCGGATCACCAACCTCGGGACGGCCGCGATCGACGGCTGGCGGCTGGCGTTCGACTTCCCCGACGGCCAGTCGATCACGCAGGTGTGGAACGCCGGGCAGCAGCAGGACGGCGCCTCGGTGACCGTCACCGCGGCGGACTGGAACCGGTCGATCCCGCCGGGCGGGACGGTCGAGTTCGGGTTCCTCGGCAAGCGGGACGCGGGCAACGGGCGGCCGTCCAGGTTCACCCTGAACGGCGGGGAGTGCCGCTAGCCCCGGCCGTGAGTGGGAGCGCTCCCAGAAAGTTCCCGCAGTTCAGTGCCCGTTTTCGGTGGTGAATGCCGTTCGGCCTATTGTGTGGCGGCTCACCCAGGGCTTAGCATCCCCGTCAATCGAAGCGCTTCGACACCCTCATCGATCCGACCACCCCGGTCCCACCCCCGCGAAGGATCCCCCCATGTTCAAGGCAGGCAGGAGCGCGGCGCTGCTCGCCGCCCTCGCCGCCGCGGCCCTGTCGCTTTCCGCCTGTGGCGGCGACGGCGGCGACTCCGGCGGCAAGGTGCTCAAGCTCTGGCACTACGAGGCCCCCGACAGCGCCATGGGCGCGGCGTGGAACGAGGCGATCAAGGAGTTCGAGGCCGCCCATCCCGGCGTGAAGGTGAAGTTCGAGGAGAAGGGCTTCGAGCAGATCCAGAAGACCGCGCCGATGGTCCTCAACTCCAAGGACGCCCCCGACGTCCTGGAGTACAACAAGGGCAACGCGACCGCCGGGATGCTCTCCAAGCAGGGCCTCCTCCAGGACCTCACCCCGGAGGTCACCAAGCGCGGCTGGGACAAGCTGGTCAGTCCCGGCGTCCAGGTCACCGCCAAGTACGACGCCAAGGGCACCATGGGCGGCGACAAATGGTACGGCGTGCCCAACTACGGCGAGTACCTGCAGGTCTACTACAACAAGGACCTGTTCAAGAAGAACGGCGTCGCGATCCCGACGACCTTCGCCGAGCTGACCGCCGCGATGGACAAGTTCGTCGCCAAGGGCGTCACGCCGCTGACCAACGCCGGCGCCGAGTACATGGCGCAGCAGTTCATCTACCAGCTCGCCCTCGACAAGGCGCCCGACCGGTCCTGGGTGGACGCCTACCAGCGCTACACCGCCAAGCCGGACTTCAAGGACGCCGCCTGGACGGCCGGCGCCGCCACGTTCGCCGACTGGGTGAAGAAGGGCTACATCGCCAAGAACTCGGTGAGCCAGAAGGCCGAGGACGCGGGCGTCGCCTTCATGAGCGGCAAGTTCCCGATGATGTTCTCCGGGTCCTGGTGGTTCGGCCGGGTCGCCAAGGAGGCCAAGTTCGACTGGGAGACCTCCGTCTGGCCCGGCGCGAAGATGACGCTCGGCTCCAGCGGCAACCTGTGGGTCGTCCCCAAGGGCTCGAAGAACAAGCAGCTCGCCTACGACTTCATCGACATCACGATGAAGAAGAAGGTCCAGAACATGCTCGGCAACCTCGGCGGCATCCCCGTCGCGGCCGACCCGTCGGCGATCACCGACCCGAAGGTCAAGAAGCTCACCGACGACTTCACCACACTCGCGCAGAACAACCAGCTCGCGTACTACCCGGACTGGCCGGTCGCCGGCTTCTACGACGCCTGGGTCGCGCAGGGCCAGAAGATCATGAACGGCACCGCGCCGGGTGACGCGCTCGGCGCGCTGCAGAAGACCTACGACTCCGGCCTGCCCAAGTGACCACGCGCCATGAGGCCCGGAAGGGGCGCGGCGCCGCCGCCGCGCCCCGGCCGGACGGCCGGGGGAGGGCGCGCGAGCAGCTCGCCTACCTGCCGTACCTGATCCCCGGGCTGCTGCTGTTCGCCGCCGTCATCGGCGTGCCGTTCCTGATGAACGTCGGGACGAGCTTCACCGACTGGTCCGGCGTCGGCAGCCCGTCCTGGGCCGGCCTCGACAACTACCGGGAGCTCGTGAAGGACGGGGAGTTCTGGGCCTCGTTCCGGCACAACGTCCTGGTCATCATCGGGATGGCGATCGTCCCGACGGCGATCGGGCTGGTGCTGGCGGCGGCCCTCACCGACCTGATCGACCGGCACTTCGGGCCGCGCGCCGCGGCGATCCTGCGGGCCTGCCTGTACCTGCCGCAGGTGCTGCCGGTCGTCATCGCCGGCGTCGTGTGGAGCTGGCTGCTCGCGCCGGACAACGGCGCGGTGAACACCCTGCTGAAGGACGTCGGGCTCGGATCGCTCGCGCACGACTGGCTCGGCGACCCGTCCACCGCGCTGTGGTCCGTCCTCGGCGTCATGGTGTGGATGCAGATCGGCTTCCCGCTCGTGGTCTTCATGTCGGGGCTCCAGCGCGTCGACCCGTCGCTGTACGAGGCCGCCGAGATCGACGGCGCCTCGTGGGCCCGGCGGTTCCGGCACATCACGATCCCGCAGATCCGGCCGGAGATCTTCGTCGTGCTGCTGTGGACGACGATCGCCGCGCTCAAGGCGTTCCCGCAGATCTTCGTGCTGACGAAGGGCGGTCCGGGCGGCGCCACGAACGTCCCGTCGTACTACTCCTACGTCAACTTCTTCGAGAAGTCCGACGTCGGCTACGGCTCGGCGATCGCGACCGTGCTGACGCTCGTCATCGTCGCGCTCACCGTCGTCTTCCTGCGGATGCAAGGACGTGACCTGGGGGAGGAGCGATGACCGTGACGATCACCGAGCCGGCCGCGCCGGCGCGCGACCGGCAGGGCGCCGCGCGCCGGAGGCGCCGCCGCGGCCCGTCCGCCTACGCGGTGCTCGTCGCGCTCGCCGCGCTGGCCGGGATCATGCTGATCCCGTTCCTGGTCGTGGTGTTCAACGCGCTGAAGACCCCGCAGGAGTACACCTCCAAGGGGCCGCTCGCGCCGCCGTCGGGCCTGAACTTCGACGCGATCCGCGACTTCTGGGACCGGGTCGACTTCGGGCACGTGCTGTTCAACAGCGTGCTGATCAGCGGCTCGGTCGCGGTGCTGGCCGTCCTGCTGTCGGTGTTCAACGCCTACGCGCTCGGCATCGGCCGCATCAAGGGCCGCATCTGGCTGCTCGCGCTGCTCCTGCTGGCCAACACGCTGCCGCAGGAGGCGCTCGTCTACCCGCTCTACCACCTGGCGAAGCAGTTCGGGATCTACGACACCCGGCTCAGCGTGATCATCGTGTTCACGGTGGTGCAGAGCGCGTTCGGCACCTACCTGCTGTCGTCGGTGATGTCGGCGTTCCCGCGCCCGCTGCTGGAGGCGGCCCGGATCGACGGCGCGAACCGCTGGCAGGTCCTGTGGCGGGTGGTCGTCCCGGTCGTCCGGCCGACGCTGAGCGTGCTGCTCGTCTTCTTCTTCGTGTGGACGTGGAACGAGTTCCTCATCCCCATGGTCTTCCTCATCTCCAACGAGAACCAGACGGTCTCCGTCGCGCTCGGCGTGCTGCAGGGGCAGCGCCTCATGGACGCCACCATGTCCAGCGCCGCCGCGCTCCTCGGCCTCCTCCCGACCGTCGTGTTCTTCCTCATCTTCCAGCGCACCCTGGCGCGCGGACTGACTGCGGGGGCAATCAAGTAATGAAGTTCAGTGACGGCTACTGGATGATGCGCGAGGGTGTGCACGCCGTTCATCCGGTGGAGGTCCTCGACGTCGCGGAAGGGCCCGGCTCGTTCTCGGTGCAGGCGCCCGTGCAGCGGATCCGGCACCGGGGCGACCTGCTCAAGGGCCCGGTGGTGACGGTGGACTGCGCGTCGCCCATGCCGGACGTCATCGGCGTCACCATCACCCATTTCGCGGGGGAGAGGGCCCGCGGGCCGCGGTTCGAGCTGGCCGCCGATCCCACCGGGGACGTCCGGGTGGACGAGGACGCGGCGGAACTGACGTCCGGGGCGCTGACCGTGCGGGTCCGGCGCGGCGGGGAGTGGGGCGTCGACTTCCTCGCGGGCGGGCGGCGGCTGACCGGGACGGCGCCGAAGGCGACGGCGGTCATCGACACCGACGACGGCAAGCACTACGTCCGGGAACAGCTCGATCTCGGCGTCGACCACTTCGTGTACGGGCTCGGCGAACGGTTCGGGCCGCTGGTGAAGAACGGCCAGTCCGTCGACATCTGGAACGCCGACGGCGGCACCGCCAGCGAGCAGGCGTACAAGAACGTGCCGTTCTACCTGACGAACGCGGGATACGGCGTGTTCGTCGACCATCCCGGGCACGTCTCGTTCGAGGTCGCCTCCGAGGCCGTCGCGCGGACGCAGTTCAGCGTCGAGGGCCAGTCGATGCGGTACTTCGTCATCTACGGGCCGTCGCCGCGGGAGATCCTGCGCAAGTACACGGCGCTGACCGGGCGGCCGGCGCGGCTGCCGGACTGGTCGTTCGGCCTGTGGCTGTCCACCTCGTTCACCACCGACTACGACGAGGCGACCGTCTCCTCGTTCATCGACGGGATGGCCGAGCGGGACCTGCCGCTCAGCGTGTTCCATTTCGACTGCTTCTGGATGCGCGAGTTCCAGTGGTGCGACTTCGAATGGGACCCGCGCGTGTTCCCGGACCCGGCGGGGATGCTGCGCCGGCTCAAGGAGCGCGGGCTGCGGATCTGCGTCTGGATCAACCCGTACATCGGGCAGCGCTCGCCGCTGTTCGCCGAGGGGCGGGCGCGCGGCTACCTGCTGACCAGGCCGGACGGCGACGTCTGGCAGTGGGACAAGTGGCAGCCCGGCCTCGCGGTGGTCGACTTCACCAACCCCGAGGCCCGGGAGTGGTACGCGGCGAAGCTGGAGGCGCTCATGGACATGGGCGTCGACTGCTTCAAGACCGATTTCGGCGAGCGCATCCCGACCGACGTCGTCTACCACGACGGCTCCGACCCGGAACGCGCGCACAACTATTACACCTACCTCTACAACCAGACCGTCTTCGAACTGCTGCGCAAGAAGCGCGGCGAGGGCGAGGCGGTGGTGTTCGCCCGGTCCGCGACGACCGGCGGGCAGCGTTTCCCGGTGCACTGGGGCGGCGACTGCGAATCGACGTTCGAGGCGATGGGCGAGAGCCTGCGCGGGGGCCTTTCCCTCGGCCTGTCGGGGTTCGGGTACTGGAGCCACGACATCGGCGGGTTCGAGGGGACGCCCGATCCGGCGCTGTTCAAGCGGTGGATCGCGTTCGGGATGCTGTCCTCGCACAGCCGCCTGCACGGCAGCCATTCGTACCGGGTGCCGTGGCTGTTCGACGAGGAGTCGGTGGACGTCCTCCGCGACTTCACGAAACTGAAGATGCGGCTGATGCCCTACCTTTCCGGGGCGGCGCGGCAGGCGTACGGCGAGGGCCTGCCGATGATGCGGGCGATGGTGCTGCAGTTCCCGGACGACCCGGCCTGCACGCATCTCGAACGCCAGTACATGCTCGGCGACGACCTGCTCGTCGCGCCCGTGTTCTCGGCGGACGGCGACATCTCCTACTACGTCCCGGACGGCGTGTGGACGCACTACCTCACCGGCGAGCGCGTGCACGGCGGCCGGTGGGTGCGGGAACGGCACGGGTTCGGCAGCGTGCCGCTGCTGGCCCGTCCCGGCGCGGTGATCCCCGAGGGCTCGGTGGACGACCGTCCCGACTACGACCACGCCGACGGCGTGACGCTGCGCGTCTACGAACCGGCCGACGGGACGACCGTGCTCACGCAGGTCGACGACACGTCCTTCACCACGGTGCGGAACGGCGCCACGCTGCGGGTCACCGGCGCGGGCGCCTGGAACGTCCTCCTGGTGAACGCGCGCGTCGCGGCGGTGGAGGGAGGCGAGGCGTCGGAGCATCCGCAGGGGGTGCTGGTGAAGGCCGCCGGCGGCGAACTCGTCATCACTCTGGAAGAGGAGAACTGATGGGCTTCCCGGAGGGGTTCCTGTGGGGCGCGGCGACCGCGTCGTACCAGATCGAGGGCGCCGCCCGCGAGGACGGCCGCACGCCGTCCATCTGGGACACCTTCAGCCGCACGCCGGGCAAGGTGCTGAACGGCGACACCGGCGACGTCGCCACCGACCACTACCACCGCTGGAAAGAGGACGTCGCGTCGATGGCGCGCCTCGGGCTCGGCGCGTACCGGTTCTCCATCTCGTGGTCGCGCGTGCTGCCCGAGGGGAAGCCGAACCAGAAGGGCCTCGACTTCTACTCGCGGCTCGTTGACGAACTGCTCGAGAACGGCATCTCGCCCGTCGCGACCCTCTACCACTGGGACCTGCCGCAGGAGCTGGAGGACGCGGGCGGCTGGCCGGAGCGCGACACCGCCCGCCGCTTCGCCGACTACGCCGAACGCGTCGGCCGGGTGCTCGGCGACCGCGTCGCCACCTGGACCACGCTGAACGAGCCGTGGTGCTCGGCGTTCCTCGGCTACGCCGCGGGCGTCCACGCGCCCGGCCGCACCGACCCGGCGGACGCGCTCGCCGCCGCCCACCACCTGAACCTCGCGCACGGGCTGGCGGTGCGGGCGCTGCGCGGCGTCGTGCCGCCGTCCGCGCGGCACTCGGTCACGCTCAACCTGCACCACCTGCGCGGCGACGCCGAGGCCGTGCGGCGGGCCGACGCCGTCGCGAACCGGATCTTCCTCGACCCGATGCTCGGCCGCGGCTACCCCGCCGACCTGCTCGCCGACACCGCGGAGATCAGCGACTGGGCGTTCGTCCGGGACGGCGACGCCGACGTCATCGCCGCGCCGCTCGACGTCCTCGGCGTCAACTACTACTCGCCGACGCTCGTCCGCGTGTGGGACGGGACGTCGCCGCGCGAGTCCGACGACGGCCACAAGCGCGGCGCCGCGACCCCGTTCGTCGGCTGCGAGGGCCTGGACTTCGTGCGGCAGCCCGGCCCGTACACGGCGATGGGCTGGCCGATCGACGCCTCCGGCCTGGAGGAGCTGCTGCTGCGGCTGCACCGCGAGTACCCGGACGTGCCGCTGATGATCACCGAGAACGGCGCCGCGTTCGAGGACGAGGTCGTGGACGGCCGGGTGCGCGACGAGCGCCGCGTCGCCTACCTGCGCGACCACATCGCCGCCGCCGAGCGCGCCTGCGAAGCGGGCGTGGACCTGCGCGGATACTTCGCCTGGTCGCTGCTCGACAACTTCGAGTGGGCCTACGGGTACGACCGGCGCTTCGGGCTGATCCACGTCGACTACGGCACGGGCGAGCGAACCTGGAAGGACAGTGCGTTCTGGTACCGCGACGCGATCCGCGCATCGCTAGCATCGGACGCAAAATGAACCGCTCGACGACGGGACGGTCCGTGGTCAAGATCACCGACGTGGCGCGGCACGCCGGGGTGTCCCCGAGCACGGTGTCCTACGTGCTGAGCGGCAAGCGCACGATCTCCGAGGAGACCCGGCGGCGCGTCCGCGACAGCATCCGCGAGCTCGGCTACCGCCCGCACGCCGGCGCCCGCGCGCTGGCGAGCAGCCGCTCCAACGTCCTCGCCCTGATGATCCCGCTGCGCTCCGGCATCGCGGTGCCCGTCGTCATGCAGTTCGCGATGTCGGTGGTGACCGCCGCGCGGCGGCACGACCACGACGTCCTGCTGCTGACCCAGGAGGAGGGCGAGGACGGCCTGAGCCGCGTGGCCGACAGCGCCCTCGTGGACGCGCTCATCGTGATGGACGTCCAGATGGAGGACCCGCGGCTGCCGCTGCTGCGCTCCCTGGACCGGCCGAGCGTGCTCATCGGCTTCCCCGCCGACGCCGGCGACCTGACCTGCATCGACCTGGACTTCCACGCGGCCGGCGCGGTCTGCGTGGAGCATCTGGCCGGGCTCGGGCACCGCGAGGTCGCGCTGATCGGCTCGCCGCCCGAGGTGTACGCGCGGCGGACCGGGTTCGCGCAGCGGGTCGCCGACGGGTTCGGCGCGGCCGTCCGCGAGCACGGGCTCGCCGGCGGCGTCCACCCGTGCGAGGCGACCCCGGAGGCGGCCCGCGCGCTGGTCGCCCGGCTGCTCGCCGAACGCCCCGGGCTGACCGGGATCCTCGTCCACAACGAGCCGGTCGTGGACACGGTCGTGCGGGCGCTGCGCGCGCACGGCCGCGCCGTCCCGCAGGACGTGTCGGTCGTGGCGATCTGCCCGGACGAGATGGCCGAGCACGCCGAGCCGCCGCTGTCGTCGGTCGCGATCCCCGCCCAGGAGGTGGGCGGGCGCGCCGTCGAGCTGCTGATGGGCAAGCTCGGCGGCGAGGCCGTCCCGGCCGCGACGCTGCTGCCGCCGGCCCTGACCCCGCGCGCGAGTTCCGCCCCGGCACCGCGCTGACCCTCCCGCCCCGCCGGACCTGAAGGAGGCATGCCCCGGGCCCGCGCGGCCCGATCGTCGAAGCGCTTCGACAACCGTACTCGGGGGACGAGCCACAGAGGAGAACAGGTGCACACCACCCGCCCCACCCCCCGTTTCCCCGGCCGTCGCCGCCGGGCCCTGTCGCTGGCCGTGGCCGCCGTGATCGCGGCGCCCGCCGCGTGGACGGCGGTCCCCGCCGCCTCGGCCACCGAGACCTACCCGTTCCGCGATCCGCGGCTGTCCGTCGACGCCCGCGTCAAGGACCTGCTCGGACGGCTCACGACCGACGAGAAGATCTCCCTGCTCCACCAGTACGAGCCGGCGATCCCGCGCCTCGGGATCAAGCGGTTCAAGACCGGGACCGAGGCGCTGCACGGCGTCGCGTGGTCCACCGACGTCAACGCGTCCGGCGCCGTCCGGACCGCCAAGGGCACGGTGTTCCCGCAGTCCGTCGGCCTCGGCGCGACGTGGGACCCGGCGCTGCTCAAGGAGGTCGGATCCGCCGTCGGCGACGAGGCCCGCGGCTACAACACCATCGACCCGGACGTGTGGGGCCTGCAGCTGTGGGCGCCCGTCGTCAACCTGCTGCGCGACCCGCGCTGGGGACGCAACGAGGAGGGCTACTCCGAGGACCCGCTGCTCACCGGCCTGCTCGCCACCGCCTACGGCAAGGGCATGCAGGGCGACGACCCCGACCACCTCAAGGCCGCGCCCGTCCTCAAGCACTACCTCGCCTACAACAACGAGATCCGCCGCGACCAGACGTCGTCCAGCGTGCGGCCCCGCGTGCTGAAGGAGTACGACGAGGTCCCGTTCCGGCTGCCGCTGACGCAGGACGCCGCGACCGGCCTGATGACCTCCTACAACCTGGTCAACGGACGCCCGGCGACCGCGTCGCCGCTGGTGAACGACGCCCGGAAATGGAGCGGCAGGACCCTGCTCAACGTCACCGACGCGGGCGCGCCCAACAACCTCGTCGGCTCCGAGCAGTACTACCCGGACCTGCCCGCGGGCGACGCCGCCGCGATCAAGGCGGGCGTCGACAGCTTCACCACCGACGACACCAACTCGTCCATCACCGTCAACGCGGTGAAGACGGCGCTGTCCAAGGGCCTGCTCAGCGAGGCCGACCTCGACCGCGCCGTGGGCGACGTCCTCAGCGTCCGCGTGCGGCTCGGCGAGTTCGACCCGGGCGGCGGCGAGTACGGGAAGATCACCAAGGACGTCATCGACAGCCCCGCGCACCGCGCCCTCGAACGCAAGGCCGCGACCGAGCAGATGGTGCTGCTGAAGAACCAGAGCGGCGCGCTGCCCCTCGCGTCCGGCAAGAAGGTCGCCGTCGTCGGCCCACTGTCGAACACCCTCTACACCGACTGGTACTCGGGCTCGCTGCCGTACGGCGTGACGCCGCTGGACGGCATCAAGGCGAAGGCCGGCGCGGGCAACGTCGCGTCCAGCGAGGGCGTCGACCGCATCGCCCTCAAGGACGTGAAGACCGGCAAGTACGTGGCGGGCGGGACGACCGCCGCCGGGGCCGTCCTCAAGACGGGCCCGACCACCCCCGACGCCTCCGCCCAGTTCGACGTGTTCGACTGGGGCCAGGGCATCGTCACGCTGCGCAGCGCCGCCAACGGCAAGACCGTCGGCATCCACTCCGGCAACACCTTCGCCAACGACCAGGACCAGCCGAACGGCTGGTTCGTCCAGCAGATGTTCAAGCTGGAGAAGCAGGGCGACGGCGGCTACCTGCTGCGCTACGCGGGCTACGAGAAGGCGTACGACTGGGCCGACCCCACCAAGGTCTACGTGAAGGTCCAGGACGACGGCACGCTCGTCCTCACCACCAAGGACGACGCCAGCTCGTTCGCCAAGGACGTCGTCAGTAGCGGCGTCGACTCCGCCGTCAAGGCCGCGGCCGGCTCGGACACCGCCGTCGTCGTGGTCGGCAGCATGCCGTTCATCAACGGCCGCGAGGACCACGACCGCACGACCATGGCGCTCGCCGAAGGCCAGGAGGAGCTGATCAAGGCCGTCCGCAAGGCCAACCCGAACACGGTCGTCGTCGTGGAGAACAGCTACCCGACGACCCTCACCTGGGAGCAGGCGAACGTCCCGGCGATCCTGTGGACGAGCCACGCGGGCGCCGAGACCGGCAACGCCCTCGCGTCCGTCCTGTTCGGCGACGAGAGCCCGTCCGGGAAGCTGCCCCAGACCTGGTACCGCTCCGAGAGCGACCTGCCCGACATCCTCGACTACGACATCATCAAGTCCGACCGCACGTACCTCTACTACAAGGGCAAGCCGCTCTACCCGTTCGGCTACGGCCTCACCTACACGACGTTCCGGTACGGCGAGCCGAAGCTCAGCGGCCGCTCGCTGTCCGGCGGCAAGACGCTGACCGTCACCGTCCCGGTCACCAACACCGGCAAGCGGGCGGCGGACGAGGTCGTCCAGCTCTACACGCACCAGCGGACGTCCCGCGTGAAGCAGCCCGTCGAGCAGCTGCGCGCCTTCCAGAAGGTGCACGTCGCGCCGGGCCGGACCGCCTCGGTGACGCTGCGCGTCAAGGCGTCGGACCTCGCGACCTGGGACGTCACCCGCAACAGGTGGACGCTGGAGACCTCGAAGCAGGACGTCCTCATCGGCTCCTCGTCGACCGACATCCGGCAGCGCGCCACCGTCGAGGTCCACGGCGAGCGCGTCCCCGCCCGCGACCTCACCCGGCCGACCCGCGCCGCCGACTTCGACGACCAGAACGCCGTCCAGCTCGTCGACGAGTCCAAGGCGGCGGGCGACGCGGTCGCCGGCACCGCGAACGCGTGGATCTCGTTCGAGGACTCCGCCCTGAAGAACGGCACCCTCACCCTCCGCGCGGCCAAGGAGACCGCCGGGAACACCACCGTCCAGGCCCGCCTCGACAGTCCGACCGGCCCCGTGGCCGCGACCTTCACCATCCCGTCCACCGGCGACAGGTACGCCTACAAGGACGTGACGGCCGCCCTGCGCGCCACCGGCCGCCACGACCTCTACCTCGTCTTCACCGGCGAGGCCCGCCTCAGCACCCTCACCCTCCGCTGACGCGAGGGCCCCGTCCCGGCGAGCCCGGGGCGGGGCCCGTCCGGGGGGCTTGCCAATCGACGGTTAATGCGATTAACTTTTGGCTAATCGCATTAACCGTTCTGAGGAGAGTGGCATGGCCTCCATCGCCGTCGCGTCGCGCAAGAAGCTGCTGAGCGTCCCCGCGGTCGCCGGGGCCGGGTTCCTGGTCTCGTGGGCCGCCGGGCTGTCGGTCCCGGTGCCGTCGCCCGGGTTCGGGGCGAGCGGAAGCGCGATCGTCCGCGACTACGCCGGGCACGGCGGCGCGGCGGCCGTGCAGTTCCTGCTCACCGAGGGGCTGCCCGCGGCGGCGCTCGCGCTCGTCCCGCTCGCGCTCGGGCGGGCGGCCCGGTGGTCGCGCGCCGGGCGGATCGCGGCGGGCGCCGGGATGGTGGCCGCGGCCATCTCGCTGGCGCAGTTCGCGATCGGGCTGGCGCTGGTCGCCACGTCCACGCCGGGAACCGCGCACGCGCTGCTGGAAGCGCTCAACCGCGCGGACGGCGTCAAGATGTTCTTCCTCGCTGCCGTCGGCGCCGCGGGCGCGGTCGCCGGGGTGCTCCCGCGCTGGCTGAACTACGCGGGCTTCGCGCTCGCCGCCGCCATCGCCGGATCCGGCATCGGTTACGCACTGCTGCTCACCGGCGTCGCTACGCTGGCCTACGTGTCGCTGCCCCTGCTGATCCTCTTCGTCACCGGCTCCGGTCTCGCCCTCGCCCGGAAGGCCGGGTAGGGCGTGCCGCGCGTGGGCCTGACCCCGGAGCGGGTCGTCCGGGTCGCCGCGGACGTCGCCGACGAGACGGGCCTCGAACGGCTCACCCTCGCGGCCGTCGCCAAGCGGTGCGGGGTGTCGCTCCCCGGCCTGTACAAGCACGTCGACGGCCTGGACGCGGTCAAGCGCGGCATCGCGATGCTGGCCGTGGAGGAGATGACGGCGCGGCTCGCGGCGGCCGTCGCGGGCGTGACCGGGCGCGAGGCGCTCGCGGAGCTGTCGGCCGCCTACCGCGCCTACGCCGCCGCGCATCCCGGACGGTACGCCGCGAGCGTCCGGGCGCCGGCGCCCGGCGACGCGGAGCACGAGGCGGTCTCCGACCGGGCGATCGCCGTCATCGCGTCCGCGTTCCGGGGCTACCGGCTCGAGGGCGGCGACCTGGTCCACGCGATCCGCATGTGGCGGATCGCCTGCCACGGGTTCGCGTCGCTGGAGCGCGACGCGGCCTTCGGCCTGCCGGAGTCCCTGGACGAGACCTTCACCCGCCTGATCGACGCCCTGGACGAGTCCTTCCGCTGAGGTGCGGCGCGCCGCCCCGGCTCACCGCGAGGTGGCGGGGCGCAGGTGGGGAGGGAGGGTGTCGGGGCGGCGCAGGTGGTGGGCGACGTCGCCGACGAGCTCCAGGGTGATGCGGCGCTCGGCGAAGCGCCAGCGGGCGTCGTGCAGCTCGAAGCGGTCGTCGTAGCGGCCGGCGCAGATCGCCTGGAGGGGCAGCTCCGGCGTCGCCTGCATCACGGTGAAGTACGACGTCGAGGTGGCCGTGGCGCGGTCCAGCTCGATGGCGACGTTGGTGGTGACGTGCTTGGTCCGCGGCGTGCCGTCGTCGTAGCGGATGATCGTCTTCTCGAACATCCGCGCCACCGCGTCCCCGGTCAGGGTGGCGCCGCTGCTGACGAAGTCGCCGTGCGCGAACAGCGCGCCGACCGCGGCGAAGTCGCCGCCGTCGACGGCCTCGGCGTAGGCGAAGATCAGATTCCGGACGGCCTGGTCGGCCGGAAGGGCGTCGGACATGCGGGAACTCCTGACGGTGGGACGAGCGGCCATTCAAGCCGCGGCGCGCCGGGCCCTGTGGAGCGGTCCCGCTCGGCGGGACTCAGGAGCAGGCGCGCACGTGCAGGTCGTGGACCTCGGCCTCCAGCGCGGGGACGGGCCCGTCGACCCGGATGCCGGGCACCACGTCCTGGACCGGGATCGCGCTGACCGGCGACGGCGGGACCCCCAGAGCGGCACGCCACTCGCTCACCTGCGCGGACGAGTGGACGTAGACGATGCGGCCGAGGCCGACCCAGCCGTGCGCGGCCGAGCACATCGGGCAGTGCTCCCCGGAGGTGTAGACGACGGCGTCGGCGCGCTCCTCCGGCGCCATGTGCGCGGCGGCCCAGCGCGCGACCTCGAACTCGGGGTGCCGGGTCTGGTCGCCGCCGGCGGTGCGGTTGCGGTCCTCGAACAGCACCTCGCCGGACGCCGACACCAGCACGGTGCCGAACGGCTCGTCCCCGTCGGCCAGCGCCTCGGCGGCCAGCTCGACGGCGCGGCGCAGATGGACCAGCTCTTCTTCGGTCGGTTCGTAGGCCATGAAATCCTCGTCTCGGGTCCGGTGCGTCCCTAATGATCATAAGGTGGGGGCATGAACGAGGAGCTCGCCCCTCCTGGCGTGGACACCCGCACCGCGAGCCCCGCGCGGATCTACGACGTCTTCCTCGGCGGCAAGGACAACTTCGCCGTCGACCGCGCGGCCGCGAAGGTCGCCACCGACGCCGGCCCCGACATCCCGCAGGCCGCGCGGGAGAACCGGGCGTTCCTCGGCCGCGCCGTGCGGTTCGCGATCGAGTCGGGCGTCCGGCAGTTCGTCGACATCGGCACCGGGCTGCCGACGCAGGGGAACGTGCACGAGGTCGCGCAGGCGCTGGACCCGTCGGCGCGCGTCGTCTACGTCGACAACGACCCGATCGTCCTCGTGCACGCGCGGGCGCTGCTGCCGGCGTCCGCGACCACCGCGGTGATCCGCGGGGACGTCCGCGAACCCGCCGGGATCCTGGGGAACGCGAGGCTGCGCGAGCTGATCGACTTCGACCGCCCGGTGGCGGTGCTGATGCTCGCCGTGCTGCACTTCGCCGAGGACGAGCAGGCGCGGGCGGCCATCGCCGCGTTCCGCGACGTCATGGCCCCGGGCAGCCTGCTCGCCCTCTCGCACAGCACCACCGAGGGCCAGCCGGAGCGCGGCAGGCAGGCCGTCGGCGCGTGGCGCGAGGCCACGGCACGGCTGCGCAGCCGCGACCGCGCCGAGGTGGAGGCCCTGTTCGACGGGTTCGAGCTGGTGGAACCGGGCGTGGTGTGGGTGCCGCAGTGGCGGCCCGACGACGCCGGCGAGGGCACCCGCTGGATGTACGCCGGCGTCGCGCGCCGCTGAGCCTCGCCGGCGGGCTACGCCGACTCGCGCAGGACGAGGTGCGGGCGCATGATGACCACCGGGTCCGCGACGGCCTCGCCGCGGATCCGCGACACCAGCAGCCGCGCCATCGCCACGCCCATCTCCTCCGGAGACTGGTGCACGCTGCTGAGCGGCGGGTCGGCCAGCGGCGCCGCGGCGGAGTCGTCGAAGCCGATCACCGCGACGTCGTCGGGGACGCGGCGGCCGAGCCGGCGCAGCACCCGCAGCGTGCCGAGCGCCATCGGGTCGCTCGCGGCGAACACCGCGTCCACCGCGGGCTCGCCGGCCAGCAGCCGCTCCGCGGCGGTGATGCCGGTGGCCTCGCCGAAGTCGCCGAACGCGACGTACTCCGGCAGCCCCGCCTCGCCGAGCGCCTCCCGGTAGCCGGCGAGCCGGTCGATGCCCACCCCCATGTCCTGCGGGCCGGCGATCGTCGCGATGCGCCGCCGCCCGCCGGCGATGAGGTGCGCGACGGCCTCGCGGGCGCCGAGCCGGTTGTCGACGTCGACGTAGCTGACCGGCGACAGCCCCGGCGGGCGGCCGCCGAGCACCGTCGGCACCCCGTTGGCCTCCAGCTTCGCGGGCAGCGGGTCCTCGGCGTGCAGCGAGGTGAGCAGCACCCCGTCCACGTGCTGGGTGGTCAGGTAGTGCTCGAGGCGCGCGTACTCGGCGGGGGAGCGGGCGAGCGCGAGCAGCAGCTGCAGCCCGGTGTCGCCGAGGCCGTTGCTGATCCCCCGGATGATCCCGGCGAAGTACGGCTCGCCGAACAGCCGCTGGTCGGACTCCGCGACCACCAGCGCGACGGTGTCGGTGCGCCGGGTGACCAGCGTGCGGGCCGCCCGGTTCGGCACGTACCCGAGCTCGTCGATCGCCTTCAGCACCGCCTGCCGGGCCCGCTCGCTCACCCGCGGCGACCCGTTGACCACCCGGGACACCGTGCCGCGGCCGACGCCGGCGCGCGCCGCGACCTCTTCCAGGGTCGGGCGCGTGCCCCTCTGTGTCATCAGGCCCCCTCCGTCGTTCCTGCGGCGTCGTCGCCGTCCCGCCGTCCCGCCGTCCCGCCGTCCCGCCGGGCCG
>NZ_JBEYYT010000118.1:0-9961 GCF_040645715.1 Spirillospora sp. NPDC046719
CTGGAGGCGCGCGGCGGACGGGTCCGCTGCGGTACGCCCGTGACCTCCGTGATCGTCCGGGACGGGCGCGCGCTCGGAGTCCGGACCGAGGGCGGCGAGGCCGTGCGGGCCGCCAGGGCGGTGCTCGCGGACGTCTCGGCGCCCGCGCTCTACGGCGGGCTGGTCGGCTGGTCCGACCTGCCCGGCTCGCTGCGCGCGGACATGCGGCGCTTCACCTGGGACCACGCCACCTTCAAGGTCGACTGGGCCCTCTCCGGGCCGATCCCGTGGGCCTCGCCGGACGCGGCGCGCGCCGGGACCGTCCACCTGTCCCCCGGCCTGGACGCCATGACCGACTACAGCGGCCACATCGCCACCGGGCGCGTCCCGGCCGAGCCGTTCGCGCTGCTCGGCCAGATGACGACCGCCGACCCGGCCCGCTCCCCCGCCGGCACCGAGTCGGTGTGGGCGTACACGCACGTCCCGCACCGGGTGAAGGGCGACGCCGGCCCCGACGGGATCACCGGCGCCTGGGACGAGCGCGACCGGGACGCCATGGCCCGCCGCGTCGAGGACGTCGTCGAGCGCTTCGCGCCCGGCTTCCGCGACCGCGTCGTCGCCCGCCGGGTCATCGCCCCGCCCGCGTTCGCCGAGCACGACGCCAACCTGCCGGGCGGCGCGCTCAACGGCGGCACGGCGATGATCCACCAGCAGCTGGTGTTCCGGCCCGTCCCCGGGCTCGGCCGCGCCGAGACGCCCGTCGCCGGGCTCTACCTCGCGTCGGCGTCCGCGCACCCGGGCGGCGGCGTGCACGGCGCCTGCGGGGCGAACGCCGCCCGCGCGGCCCTCGCCCACGCCTCGCCCGCGGGCCGCCTCCTCACCCCCGCCCTCCGCTCCCTGAGCACCCTCCTCGCCCCCTGAACCGCGTCGCCTCACGGTGACGAAGCGCGGGCCGGGGACGCGGTCAGACGTGCTCGGTCAGGTTCAGGCCCGTCTCGGGCTCGAAGAGGTGGATGGAGGCCGGGTCGTACTCCAGGTCGAGCATGCGGCCCTCCCGCGCCTCGGACCTCGGGTCCAGGCGCGCGACGATCTGCGCGTGCCGGTGCCCCGGGGAGTGGCCCTGGAACGCGTCCTCGAGGTGCTCGGAGTCGACCACCGTGCCCGGCTCCAGGTCGATGTAGGCGAACTTCTCCGCGCCGAGCGACTCCAGGATCTCGACCCGCCCGCCGAAGCGGAGCTCGCCCACGTCCTGCTCGCGGCGGCGGTCGAGGCTCGCGTCCGCGAACGCCTCCGGCCGCACGCCCATGACCACCCGGTCCGGCGAGTGGTGCGCCTCCAGCGCCCGCCGCATCCGGTCCGACAGCGGGATCTCGCCGAGCACCGAGTGCAGCGCGCCGCCGGAGATGTCGGCGGGCAGGAAGTTCATCGACGGCGAGCCGATGAACCCGGCCACGAACAGGTTGTGCGGATGGTCGTACAGCTCCTCGGGCGTGCCGACCTGCTGGACGATCCCGCGCCGCATCAGCACGATCCGGTCGCCGAGCGTCATCGCCTCGGTCTGGTCGTGCGTGACGTACACGGTGGTCGTGCCGAGCTGGTTCTGCAACCGCGAGATCATCGTGCGCATCTGCACCCGCAGCTTGGCGTCCAGGTTGGACAGCGGCTCGTCCATCAGGAACGCCTTGGGGTTGCGGACGATGGCGCGGCCCATCGCCACCCGCTGCCGCTGCCCGCCCGACAGGTGCGCGGGCCGCCGGTCCAGGAACGGCTCGATCGCCAGGATCCGCGCCGCCTCCTCGATCTTGGCGTTGGCCTCCGCCTTGTTCATCCGGGCGAGCTTCAGCGGGAAGCCGATGTTCTCCCGGACCGTCATGTGCGGGTACAGCGCGTAGGACTGGAACACCATCGCGATGTCGCGCTCGCGGGGCGCCCGGTCGTTGACCCGGCGGCCGTCGATCAGCAGCTCGCCCTCGCTGATGTCCTCCAGCCCCGCGATCATGTTCAGGGTGGTGGACTTCCCGCAGCCGGACGGGCCGACCAGGATGATGAACTCCCGGTCGGCGATCGACAGGTCCAGGTCCTGCACGGCGGTGGTGCCGTCGGGGTAGCGCTTGGTGACCCCGGAAAGGACGATCTCAGCCATCGCGCCGCCTCATCCCTTCACCGCGCCGGACGTCAGCCCGGCCACGATCCGGCGCTGGAACACCAGCACGAACACCACGATCGGCACGGTGATGACGATGGCCGCCGCGGCGATCGACCCGGTCGGGTCCTCGAACTGCGACGACCCCGTGAAGAACGAGATCGTCGCCGGCGCGGTCCGCGCCCGGCTGGAGGACGTCAGCGAGATGGAGAACAGGAAGTCGTTCCAGCACACGATGAACGCCAGGATCGCGGTCGTCACGACACCGGGCGTGGCCAGCGGGACGATGACCCGCCGGAACGCCTGGAACGGCGTGGCGCCGTCCATCTTGGCGGCCTTCTCCAGGTCCCACGGGATCTCCTTGAAGAACGTCGACAGCGTGTAGATGGTCAGCGGCAGCGCGAAGGTGATGTACGGCAGGATCAGGCCCGGCCAGGTGTCGAACAGCCCGAGCGTCCGCTCGATCTCGAACAGCGGCGTGACCAGGGAGATCTGCGGGAACATCGCGATCAGCAGGGACAGCCCGAGCACCAGCGGCTTGCCGGGGAAGTCCAGCCGGGCCACCGCGTACGCGGCCATCGTGCCGATCAGGATCGCGACCAGCGTCGACACCAGCCCGATGCCGATCGAGTTGCCGAGCCCGCGGACGAAGTCCGCGTTGTCGAAGATGCCGCTGTAGTTGCGCAGCGTCCACTTGGTCGGGAAGAACGTGCCGTTGGAGAAGGTCGACGGGTCCTTGAACGACAGCGACGCGATCCACACGACCGGGACCAGCGCGTACAGCAGGACCAGCAGGTTGACCAGGCTCCAGCGGGTGATCCCGCCCGCGGTGCGGTCCATCAGCGCCTCCCGGCGTCGGGCGCGCTCGTGCCGAGCACCTTGACGAACACGAACGCGATCAGGGCGACGGCCAGGAAGATCAGCACCGACATGGTGGAGCCGATGCCGAGGTTCAGCCCGCCGATCAGGTTGTGGTAGGCGATCAGCGACACCGAGCTGGTGTTCTGCGCGCCGTTGGTGAGCACGAAGATGTCGTCGAAGATCCGGAAGGCGTCCAGCGTGCGGAACAGCAGGGCGGCCAGGATCGCCGGCTTCATCAGCGGCAGCGTGATCCGGATGAACCGCTGCCAGGCCGTCGCGCCGTCGGTCGACGCCGCCTTCAGCGCGTCCTCGGGGACCAGCGCCAGCCCCGCCATCAGCAGCAGCGCCATGAACGGGGTCGTCTTCCAGATCTCCGCGAGGATGATGACCCCGATGGCCGGGAAGTGGTCGGTGAGCGGCGCCGACCCCGCCGGAAGCAGCCGCGTGAGGAACCCGGTGCCGGGCGTCCACGCGTACTTCCAGCCGTAGGCGGCGGCGACGGTCACGATCCCGTACGGGATCAGAACCAGGGCCCGCACCAGGCCGCGGCCCACGATCGTCCGGTACATCACCAGCGCGATCACCATGCCGAGGACCAGTTCCACGGCGACGCTGACGACCGTGATGAGGACGGTGACGGCGAACGCGTCCCACCAGAACGAACTGCCCAGCACCGTCGTGTAGTTGTCCACCCCGATCCACGCCTTCCGGGCGGGGAAGCGCAGGTCGAAGCGCTGCAGCGACAGCAGCACCGAGTACACGATCGGCCAGCCGGTGACCGCGATCATCACCACGGCGGCGGGCGCGCACAGCAGCCAGCCGAGCCGCCGCTCCGACCTGCGGTTCGCGCTCGGCACCGCCACCGCCCGGCCCGCCACCGGGATGGCCTCCGTGCTGCTCAACTCCTCGTTCATGGAAGCACCCCCTTGCTCTGCAACGCGTCCGCGATGAGGCCCCGCAGCGAGCGCAGCGTGCGGGGCGGGTCGATGGCCGACGGCGGCGAGAGCCGCACCGCCGTCACCGTCGACACGTTCTGGTAGGTGGGGGTCATGGGGCGGGCGGCGGCGTTCCGGAGCGAGTCGAGGATCGCCTGCCGCATCGGGTACGCCTTCGCCATCCCGGGCGCCCAGTACACCGACTCGACGGCCGGCGGCAGCCCGTCGCTGATCGCCGCGGCGCGCTGGCTCTCCGGGTCCCGCAGGCACAGCGCCGCCTGGAACGCGGCGTCCGGCTGCGCGCTGTAGCGGCTGACGGCGAAGTTCGCCCCGCCGAGCGGCGCGCGCCCGGGCCCGGTGATGCCGGGATAGGGCGCCCACTTGAACTTCTTCGCCAGCTTGGGCTGGAGGCTGGCCATCGACGCGTACACGAACGGCCAGTTGATCTCGTAGGCGCCGCGGCCCGACTCCACCGCCAGCCGCGCGTCGTCCTCCTTGGTGTTGGAGATCGACGGGTCGGCCGCGGCCTTGGACCGGGCGAACGCCCGGATCGTGCGCAGCGCCGTCTCCGCGGACGGGCCGATCTCGACCCGGCGGCCGTCGGGGCTGAGGATCCGCCCGCCGGCGGACGCGACGAGGCTGTTGAACCAGACGACGAGCCCCTCGAACTGCGCGCCGGTGACCTCGCCGTAGTGCGGCTTGCCCGCGGCCGCGAGCCGCTCCGACTCCTTGATCAGCCCCGCCCAGGTGGACGGCGGGTGGGGGATCAGGTCCGAGCGGTACCACAGCAGCTGGACGTTGGTGTTGTACGGAGCCGCGTACAGCCGGCCCTCCCACGTCGCGGTGGCGAGCGGCCCGGGCAGGGTGCCCTTGCGGGCCTCCGCGCCGTACCGGCCCGTCCACTCGCGGATCCAGCCGGCCTCCGCCAGCTCCGCGGTCCAGGTCACGTCGAGGCCGAGGACGTCCAGCCCGGAGTCGCGCGCGGCCAGCCGCCGGACCAGCTGCTCGCGCTGGTCGTCGGCGCCGCGCGGCAGCGTGTTGACGACGATCCGGTACCGGCCGTGCGCCTCCCGGTTGCACCGGGCGGCGATCGCGCCGATGCTCTCCTGCGGCGCGTTGTACAGGTTCACGACACGGGTGCCCGAGGCGCCCGACGCGCAGCCGGCCGCCGTCCCGGCCGCCAGTACGGCCATCAGCACCGCCATCGCGCGGCGCCCGGCGGGCACGCCCGCCGGGGACAGTGCACGCCCCATCGGCAGCGCCCTGGTCACAAGCTGTGTTCGACGTCGACGAGGCTGCTGGTGCGCGGGTCGAGCAGCCCGAGCCGGATCAGGTCGTCGCCGGCCGCGGCGTGGATCAGCCACTGGCCGAGGACCCGCGCCCGCGCCGACACCGACGGGACCGTCACCAGGTGGTAGCCGCGGGTCACGGCCTGCGCGACGATCCCGGTCAGCTCCACCCCGAACGGCCGCGCGACCGCTTGGACGCCGCCGAGGTCGACCACGAGGCCGAGGTCCTTGTGCCGGTACTCGCGGGGCTCGTGGCCGAGCAGCGACGCGGCGACGTTGTGCGCGGCGACGCGGGCCTGCCGGGTGGCGTGCTGCGCCGTCGGCGGGCACACCGCGTCGCCGCCGCGCGTCAGGTCGGGCACGGCGGCCGCGTCGCCGACCGCGTACACGTCGGGGAACTCGGCGAGCCGCAGGTCCGTGCCGACCCGGACCCGGCCGCGGTCGGCGGGCAGGTTCAGCGTGGAGATCACCGGGCTGGGGGTGACGCCGGCCGTCCAGATCGCGGTGCGGCACGGCAGCGTCGTCCCGTCGGTCAGGTGCGCGCAGTGCGGTTCCAGCCGTTCGAGGGTGGTGCCGAGCCGGATGTCGACGCCGCGGCGGCTGAGCAGCCGCATCGCCTCCCGGCCGAGCCGCTCGCCGAGCTCCGGCAGCAGCTTCGGGGCGATGTCGATCAGCGTCCAGGTCAGCAGCGCCGGATCCAGGCGCGGGAACCGGCGCAGCGCCTTGGTGGTGAGCAGCTGCAGGTTCGCGCAGGTCTCCACCCCCGAGTAGCCGCCGCCGACGACCAGGAACCCCAGCCGCGCGGCCCGCTCCGCCGGGTCCATGCTGGCGTTCGCCAGCTCCAGCTGGGCGATCACGTGGTCGCGCAGGTAGACCGCCTCGGCGAGGTTCTTCAGGCCGTGCGCGTGCTCCCGCAGGCCCGGGATGTCGAAGGTGCGGGTCACGCTGCCCGCCGCGAGGACGAGCCGGTCGTAGCGCACCGTCACCTTCGTCCCGTCGATCTTCTCGACGTCGATGGTCCGCTCGTGCAGGTCCGCGCCGCGCACCTTGCCCGGCAGCAGCTGGGTGCGGCCCAGCAGCCGGTGCAGCGGCCCGGCGATGGCGCGCGGGTCCAGCACGCCGGCCGCGACCTGCGGCAGCAGCGGCTGGTACAGCGTGTAGCCGAACGGCGCCACCATCACGATCTCGGCCTTGGCTGGCCGGAGCAGGCGCTCCAGCGCGCGGGCTGTGTTGTAGCCGGCGAAGCCGGCGCCCATGATCACAATTCGCGGTACGGGCACGGCGGGCTCCCTGGTCACCTAGGACGGCCTTCACTGAGTGATCAAGAGACCACATTACGTGACCTGTGATCGGCGTCCACGGACCGGGGTCGGGTGAACACGACCTGTCAGGACGCGCCGGGCATCCCCCGGCGCGTCGCCGGGCCGGTGCCCGTCCGCCACCGGTCCGGAAATGATGTACCGTGCCGGGGTTTTCCCGGACGCCGAACCATGCGACCTTGTCAGGAACAGCCCCCCGGCGGACGCCCCGCCACGGGTCCGATACCGGCACCGGAGCGTGAGCCATGCGGATTCGCGAGATCCTGCGGAGGAAGGGAGACGCGGTGGCGACGGTGACGCCGGACGCCACCGTGCGCCGGCTGCTCGCCGTCCTCGCCGAGCACAACATCGGGGCGGCGGTGGTCTCGCCGGACGGCGCGGCCATCGCCGGCATCGTCACCGAACGCGACGTCGTGCGGCGCATGCACGACCGCGGCGCGGCGCTGCTCGACCACCCCGTGTCCGAGATCATGACCACCGAGGTGCGCACCTGCGGTCCCGGCGACGACGTCGAGGACCTGCGCCGCACCATGACCGAGAACCGGTTCCGGCACGTCCCCGTCGTCGACGGCGGGCGCCTCGCCGGCATCGTCAGCATCGGCGACGTCGTCAAGAGCGCCATCGACGAGCTGGAGAGCGAGCGCGAGCACCTCGTCGACTACATCCAGCGGGCGCCGTGACCGTCCCCCCGCCCTAGGCGCCCGTCAGACGTAGGCGGGCAGGGGGCGAGGCGCCGGGGCCGCCTGCACCTCGCGGTAGGCGTGCGCGAGCCGCTCCACCGCGTCGCGCAGGGTGTCGGGCGGCAGGACGTAGGGCAGGCGGACGTAGTCCTCCAGGACGCCGTCCACCCCGAACACCGGGCCCGCGACGACCCGCACGCCGAGCCGCTCGGCGGTCTCGGCGAGCACGGTGGCGACGGGCGCGCCCAGCCGCACCCACAGGGACATGCCGCCGTCGGGCAGGCGGAACTCCCAGCCGGGCAGCAGCTCCCGCAGCGCCGCGGCGAGCGCGTCCCGGTTGCGCAGCAGCGTCGCCGCGCGCTCGGCCCGCACGTCCTCGATCCGCAGCAGCAGCTCGCGGACGATCAGCTGGTCGAGCACCGGGCTCGCCATGTCGAACGGCTCGCGGGCGAGCACCAGCCGCCGGGCGAGCGGCCCGGTGGTGCGGATCCAGCCGATGCGCAGCCCGCCCCACATCAGCTTGGACGCCGACCCGATGGTGGCGACGCGCCCGCCGGTGTCGCAGGCGGCGACCGGCGGCATGCGCGGCGCGTCCGGGTCGTGTGCGAGGTCGGCGAAGGTCTCGTCGGCGACGACGAACGCGTCCGCGCGGCGCGCCGCGTCGACCAGCGCGGCCCGGTCGTCGGCGGACATCAGCCGGCCGGTCGGGTTGTGGAAGTCGGCGATCGTGTAGGCCATCCGGACGGCGGCCTGCCGCATGCTGCCCGCGACCAGCTCCATGTCCCAGCCCTCGTTCACCCCGACCGGGACGAGCCGGGCGCCGCGCCGGCGCAGCGCGCCCAGCGCGTGCGGGTAGGTCGGGCGCTCCACCATCACCGGGTCGCCGGGCTCCACGAGCGTCTGCGTCAGCAGCGTGAACGCGTGCTGCGCGCCGGTCGTGACGACGATCTGGTCCGGGCGGGTCGGCACGCCGCGCGCCTCGTAGCCCGCGGCGATCACCTCGCGCAGCCCGGCCAGCCCGGCGGGCTCGTAACCGGGGCCGCCGCTGTAGCGGGGCAGCTCCTCCACGGCGGCGGCGACCGCCTCGTTGAAGATCTCCGGGGCGCCGGGCGTCGCGCAGCCGAGGTCGACGAACGCCGGGTCGTCGGGCACCGGG
The DNA here is from genome assembly GCF_040645715.1 of Spirillospora sp. NPDC046719. Classification (NCBI taxonomy): domain Bacteria; kingdom Bacillati; phylum Actinomycetota; class Actinomycetes; order Streptosporangiales; family Thermomonosporaceae; genus Spirillospora; species Spirillospora sp. NPDC046719. The sequence continues at coordinate 8,363 of NZ_JBEYYT010000118.1, forward strand.
TGCGCCATCCCGTACCGCCCGCCGGGCGGCGGCTCGGCGGACGACATGCGGACCGGCGGCAGCGCCGTCCAGCTCCCGGCGCCCTGCCGGCTCTCGATGTAGCCCTCCTCGCGCAGCCGGTCGTAGGCGGCGGTCACGGTGGTGCGGCTGACGCCGAGCGCGGCGGCGAGGTCCCGCTCGGCGGGCAGCCGGGTCCGCAGCGCGAGCCGGCCGTCGAGGACGAGGGTCCGGACGGCGCGGGCGAGCGCGGCGTAGACGGGACGCTCGCGCGGGACGTCGCCCAGCAGCCGGGCCAGTTGGGTGCCGCTGACGTAACGCATGCTCACACAGACCACTTTCGCATATTGGCCCTGCTATTACCAGGCCACTATCCGGCAGAATAGGGCAGGAATCGGACCTGACACCCCTCTGGAGTAAGAAATGGCCTTGAGGACCCGGCGCCTCGTGCAGCTCTACGCGGGATTGGCCTTGTACGGCTTCGGGATCGCGCTGCAGGTGTCCTCCCGGCTCGGGAACGACCCGTGGGACGTCTTCCACCAGGGCCTGTCCCGCCGGTTCGGGCTGTCGATCGGCACGTGGATCATCATCGCGGGGGCGGTGGTGATGCTCGCATGGATCCCGCTGCGGCAGCGGCCCGGCCTCGGCACGATCAGCAACGTCCTGCTCATCGGCGCGTTCGCCGACCTGTTCCTCTGGCTGCTGCCGAGCCCGGACGCGCTCGCCGCCCGCTGGGCGTTCCTGCTCCTCGGCGTGGTGGCCGGCGGGTTCGCGACCGGCTGCTACATCGGCGCCGGCCTCGGACCGGGCCCGCGCGACGGCCTGATGACCGGCCTGGCCGCGCGGGGGCACTCGATCCGGGTCGTGCGCACCGGGATCGAGCTGGGCGTCCTGGCCGTCGGCTGGCTGCTCGGCGGCACCGTCGGCGTCGGCACCGTCCTGTACGCCGTGGCGATCGGGCCGCTCTCGCACGTCTTCCTGCCGGCCCTGCAGATCAAGACCCCGGAGACCCCGGCGCCTAGCGAGGACCCGGAACCGGTTCCGGCGTGACCGAGGGTGCGGGGCCGAAGCCCCGGTACCCGGAGCGGAGGGCGCCGCTTACCCCGCAGCGGGGGGTGTGGGGGGTCGCCCCACAAAGACACGTACGGCCTGCTCCGCGAGAGCGCTCAGCAGCGGCGCGGCCTCGGCCTTGAGGGCGTCCAGCGTGCGAGGTCCATCGGCGATGCTGAAGGCGGCGGTGAGGCCGAGGGCGTGCAGCTCGTCCAGCGGGCCGGTGACGCCGCCGGCGAGCGCGACGGCGGGGATCGCGCGCCCCCTGGCCAGGGCGGCGACGGCCGAGACCACCTTCCCGCCGGCGCTCTGTCCGTCCACCCGTCCCTCGCCCGTGATCACGAGGTCGGCGCCGTCCAGCGCGCCGTCCAGGCCGACGGCCTCGGCGACGAGCCGCGCGCCGGGGGACGGCTCGGCGCCGAACACGCCGACCAGGCCGCCGCAGGTGCCGCCGGCCGCGCCGGCGCCGGGCAGGTCGTGGACGCGGACGCCGAACCGCCCGGCGACCACGTCGGCGAACCGGGCGAGCGCCGCGTCCAGCTCGCGGACCAG
>NZ_JBEYYT010000118.1:9971-24564 GCF_040645715.1 Spirillospora sp. NPDC046719
GGCCCGAACACCGCGGCGGCGCCCTCCGGGCCGACCAGCGGGTTGGTGACGTCGCAGGCGACCCGGAACCGGACGTCGCGCACCGCGTCCGGGACGCCCGAGTCGTCGATCGCGTCGAGGCGCGCCAGCGCGGCGCCGCCGGGCGGCAGCTCCGCGCCGGCCGCGTCCAGGAAGCGGACGCCGAGCGCGCGCAGCAGCCCGGTGCCGCCGTCGGTGCTGGCGCTGCCGCCGATGCAGACCAGCACGTCCCGTGCGCCGCGCCGGACGGCGTCGGCGATCAGCTCACCGGTGCCGGCCGTGCCGGCGCCCATCGGGTCGGCCGGGACGTCCTCCACCAGCGGGAGCCCGGACGCGGCGGCCAGCTCGACGACGGCCGACCGGCCGTCGCCCGACAGCGCGTAGGCCGCCTTCACCGGCCGGCCCACCGGGTCGGTCGCGGCGACCTCGACCAGGTCGCCGCCGCGCGCGGCCACGAAGCAGTCGAGGGTGCCCTCGCCGCCGTCGGCCATCGGCACGCGGACCACCTCGGCGCCCGGCACGGCGCGCAGGGCCCCGGCCTCCACCGCCGCGCAGACCTCCGCCGCGGACAGGCTCCCCTTGAACGAGTCGGGAGCGATGACGATCTTCACGTTCAGTACTCCGCGGTCGTCGTGGCCAGCACGGACGTGAAGTCGCGCGGCAGGACGAGCGAGTCGCCCTCGTAACGGGTCTCCAGGTACGTCAGCTCGCCGGCGCGCCACCAGTACAGGTGCGGGCTGAGCGAGCCCGGCCCCTCCTCGTAGGCGCGGTGCGCCTGCGCCTGCAGCTCGTTCGCGGCCGCCACGGCGGCGCGGTAGCGGGCCCGCGGGTGGACCTCCGACGTCCGCAGCGCGTGCGCGACGATCAGGCTCCGGTTCGGCGCGATGACCAGCGCGCCGTGCGGGCCGATCGGCAGGTACTCCTCCAGCCACGCCAGGTGGGTGACGGCGTAGAACGTCCAGCCGTGCAGCACCGACACCCGGACGCCGCCGAGGTCCTGCTCGTCGAGCTGGAGCGGTCCGTCGGCGCGCACGTTGGCGCGGCCGAGCATGAACAGCGCGTCGCCGGAGACCGGCCAGCCGTTCATCTCGTCGGTGGTGACCGTCCGGACGGTGGTGGGGGTGTCGACCACGACCGCCTCGATCAGCCCGGGCGCGAACGGCCGGGCCGCGAGCACGCCGTTGTCGGCCTCGGCCGGGTAGATCCGGGTGCGCAGCAGGTGCTGGGCGAGGTCGAAGTCGCTGAGGTCGAGGGGCTCCTCGATCGCGGTGACGATCGTGGTGACGTGGTCGGACACCAGCGCCGGCCAGTCGTCGCGCGGCACCATCCGGGCCAGCTGCCGCAGGTCGCGCATGCTGACGTGCAGCCGGTTGGCGCCCTCCAGCAGCATCACCTCGCCGGGCGCCCGATGGCAGGCGTAACCGAGGCTCTCGGCCACCAGTACCAGCAGCGAGTCCAGTGTTCCGTCGTCCCACGGGTCGGGACGGGCGTGCCGGCCGCTCATCGCACACCTCCCGGCGCTTCCAGGGTCAGTACGCCGCCGTCCGGCCCGGGGTTCAGATCGCCGGACGCGTCGAGCACCGCGGGCGCGCCGAGCTCGAGCGTGAACTGCCGGGCGCCGTGCCCGGCGGGCAGGCCGGCGAGGACGGGGACGCCGAGCGGCCCGAGCCGCGCGGCGAACACGGCGTCCAGTTCGGCGGGGTCGCCGGAGCGTTCCCACGAGCCGAGCGCGACGCCCGCCGCGCCGTCGAACCAGCCGGCCTGGAGCAGCTGGACGAGCATCCGGTCGATCCGGTACGGCGCCTCCGTGACGTCCTCCAGGAAAACGATGCGGCCCTTCGCGGGCGGCGGGGCGTACGGGGTGCCGAGCAGTGCGGTGAGCAGGGTGAGGGTGCCGCCGGTGAGCGGGCCCTCGGCGCGTCCGGGGCGCAGGGCGTGCGTGCCGGGCAGCGCGACGGGGCCGCCGAACAGCGCGGCGCGCAGGCCGTCCAGGGTGGCGGCCAGGTCACCGTGCGGGTCCGGGCCGCCGAAATCGGCGATCAGGCCGGCGGGCATCGGGCCGAACGACGTGGTGACGCCGAGGCGCGCGCCGAACGCCGCGTGCAGCGCGGTGATGTCGCTGGAGCCGTGCAGGATCTTCGGGGCGGCGGCCGCCTCCGCGGCGGCCGCGAGGGCGTCCCAGTCGAGGTGGTCGAGGACGCGGGTGGCGCCGTAGCCGCCGCGTGCGCAGATCACCGCGCGGACGCGCGGGTCGCACCAGGCGGCCTGGAGGTCGGCGGCGCGGTCGGCGTCGGCGCCGGCGAGCCGGTGCCAGTCGTCACGGACGGGCCCCGGGGCGCCGAGGTTGACACGGTCGAGGGCGTGCTTGCCGACCACGACGTCAAGGCCGAGGTCGCGCAGCACCGCGCAGCCCGCCTCGAGCCGCGCCGGCTCGGCGGGACCGCTGGGCGCGACGACCGCGACCCGGTCCCCCGGGCGCAGACGTCCGTACCTGCGGGTCCTCCCCCGTGCCGGCCGTTCGCCGGGCAGGCCTGCGGCGGGCGCGTCGGACGGCCCCTCGACCCCCTCCGCGCGGGCGCCCCCGCTCATCAACCCGATCCCTCCTCGCACCGCAACGGATAGAGCTTGTCAGGATCCGGCCGCCAGCGGAAGGGGCGCCCGGTCACGACCCGCCAACGGATCAACGCCCGCCGCCGAGGGCGATGCGGGCCAGCCGCGGCAGCGCCTCGCCGATCGGCGTGCGCAGCACGGCGTCCGCCAGCCCATCGTAGGGGGTCGGCTCGGCGTTCATGATCACCAGCCGGGCGCCGTGGTCGGCGGCCTCCAGGCACAGCCCGGCCGCGGGCTGGACGGTGAGCGAGGTGCCGACGGCGAGGAACAGGTCGCAGGAGCGCGCCGCGGTGATCGCCGCGTCGAGGACGTCCTGCTCCAGCGCCTGCCCGAAGGAGATCGTCGCGGACTTCTGGATGCCGCCGCAGGCGGTGCAGGGCGGGTCGTCCTCGCCCGCGTCGACCCGGGCGAGGACCTCCGGCATCGGGGTGCGCAGGCCGCAGGACAGGCACACCGCGTCGCGCATGGTGCCGTGGATCTCGATCACGGTCTCCGGGCCGGACCCGGCCCGCTGGTGCAGCCCGTCGATGTTCTGGGTGATCAGCGCGCGCAGGCGGCCGGCCCGCTCCAGCTCGACGAGGGCGGCGTGCGCGGCGTTCGGCTCGGCGTGCCAGGCCGGATGGTCGCGGCGGGCGCGCCAGGAGCGCCGGCGCACCTCGGGGTCGGCGATGTAGGCGCCGATCGTGGACATGGCCTCGGCGGAGGGGTCCTTGGTCCAGACGCCCTGGGGGCCGCGGAAGTCGGGGATGCCGCTGTCGGTGGAGATGCCGGCGCCGGTGAGGACGGTGATCGACGTCGCCTGCGGCAGCAGCCCGGCGAGCGTGAGGGGTGCGTCCATTCCTCAAGGTTAGGGGCCGAACGATCCCGCGCGTCCCGATTTCGGGTGCCCGCTACGGTGCGTCACGGCCCGCCCGGCTCTCAAAAGGTGACAAACTTGGCCGGGTATGAGGTCGACGCCGCACATCCTGGTGATCAACGGCACCAAGGTCCACCGCCCGGTCTTCATCCTGGGCGCGCCGCACTCGGGTGCCGATCTCCTCGCGCGCGCCGTCAAGCGGTCCGCCGGGTTCCACCTCACCACCGGGCGTCCCGGCGTGCTCCGCGTGATCTACGCCTTCGCCCGCCGGCCCGCCATCGCCACCGAGCGCGGCACGGGGGCGGCCCGGGTGATCCGCGACGCCTACGCCGAGGCCTGGCAGATCTCCGCGCGGGCCTGCGCGGAGTGCCCGGACGACTGCCGGGAGCTGGCCGGGCTGCCGCCGCGCCCGGCGGTGCTGCGCGACCGGCCGGTGCACGACGGCGACGTGGAGGGGCCGTGCGTGCAGCCGCGGGGCATCGCCCGCTACGCCGACGCCTCCCCCGACCTGATCTACAGCGCCGACGTGCTGCTGGACGCGTTCCCCGACGCCCAGCTCGTCCAGGTGATCCGGGACGGCCGGGACGCGGTCGCCGACATGCTCGCCGACGACCGGTGCCTGGCGTGGTTCAAGCCGGGGCTGGCCAACCTCGACACGGTCTTCCCGAACCCGTTCCTCGGCGTCGAGGACCACACCGACCGCAACCGCTGGCCGCGCGCGGCGACGGCGGTGAAGTGCGCGCTGCGCTGGCGCGGTTCGGTGCGCCTCAGCGCGAAGCTGCGGCTGCAGGTACCCGAGGAGCAGCTGTTCACCGTCCGCTACGAGGACCTGGTCGCCCGGCCGCGCCGGGTCGCCGCCGAGATGTCGCGGTACCTGGACGCGGACCTGTCGAAGACGACCCTGTCCGGCCTCGTCCGGGCCGGGGGGCGCGGCGGGCCGGACACGGCCGGCGCCGAGCACGCCGTCGGCGCCTGGCGGGACCGCCTGACGCCCCGCCAGCTCGCGCAGGTCGAGAAGGTCGCGGGCACCGAGCTGCAGCGCCTCGGCTACCGGCTCAGCACGGACGCCTGAGCCCGGCGCCCCGCTCCCGGCGCCCCGCTCCCGGCGTCCCGCTACTCGGCGCCCAGCGGCTCGGTCGCCCGCTCCTCGTCCTTCTGGTGGGAGAACTGGGTCCGGTACAGCTCGGCGTACAGCCCGCCCTCCAGCAGCAGCTCCTCGTGCCGACCGCGCTCGGCGACACGGCCCTCCTCGATCACCAGGATCTGGTCGGCCTCCCGGATCGTGGACAGCCGGTGCGCGATCACCAGCGAGGTCCGTCCGGCCAGGGCCGTCCGCAGCGCCTCCTGGACGGCGGCCTCCGACTCGGAGTCCAGGTGCGCGGTCGCCTCGTCCAGCACCACCACCGAGGGCGCCTTCAGCAGCAGCCGCGCTATGGCCAGCCGCTGCTTCTCGCCGCCCGACAGCCGGTAGCCGCGGTCCCCGACGACGGTGTCGAGGCCCTCGGGCATGCCCGCGACCAGCCCGCCGATCTGCGCGGCGTCCAGCGCGGCGAGGATCTCCTCGTCGGTGGCGTCCGGGCGGGCGTAGCGCATGTTCTCGCGGATCGTGTCGTGGAACAGGTGCGCGTCCTGGCTGACCACGCCGACCTCGGCGCGCAGCGAGTCGAGGGTGACGTCGCGGACGTCCACGCCGCCGATCCGCACCGCGCCGTCCGACACGTCGTACAGCCGCGAGACCAGGTGCGTGATGGTCGACTTCCCGGCGCCGGACGGGCCGACCAGCGCGACGAGCTGTCCGGGCTCGGCGGTGAAGTCGACGTCGTGCAGCACCTCCTTGCCGGGGGCGTGGTCGGCGCGGGCGATCGACTCCAGCGACGCCAGCGACACCTCGTCGGCGGACGGGTAGGCGAACCTGACGTGCTCGAACCGGATCGCCGGGGCGCCCCGCCGGGCGGCGCCGTTGCCGTTGGACCTGGCCTGCTCGGCCGTCCCGGCCTCGCGCGCCTCCGCCAGCGTCCGGGCGCCCTCGCGGTCGCGGATCAGCGGCTTGAGGTCGAGCACCTCGAAGACCCGGTCGAAGCTGACGAGCGCCGTCATGACGTCCACGTGGACGTTGGACAGCGCGGTGAGCGGGCCGTACATCCGGGTGAGCAGGGTGGCGAGGGCGACGAGCGTGCCGAGCTGGAAGTTGCCGTCCACGACCAGGTAGCCGCCGACGCCATAGACCATCGCGGTGGCGAGCGCGGCGACGAGGGTCAGGCCGGTGAAGAACACCCGCCCGTACATGGCGGAGACGACCCCGATGTCGCGGACCCGCGCGGCGCGCCCGGAGAAGTTCTCCTCCTCCTCGGCGGGACGGCCGTAGAGCTTGGCGAGCATGGCGCCGGCGACGTTGAACCGCTCGGTCATGAGCGAGCTCATCTCGGCGTCCAGCACCATCTGCTCGCGGCTGATCCGCGACAGCCGCTTGCCGACCCACTTGGCCGGCAGGATGAACACCGGGAGCAGCAGCAGGGCGATCACCGTCACCTGCCAGGACAGGATCATCATCGTGACCAGCACCAGGATCAGGCTGATCACGTTGGAGACCACCGACGACAGCGTGGTGGTGAGCGCCCGCTGCGCCCCGATGACGTCGTTGTTGAGCCGGCTGACGAGGGACCCGGTCTGCGCCCGCATGAAGAACGCGACGGGCTGGCGCTGGACGTGCCCGAACACCTCGCTGCGCAGGTCGTAGATCAGGCCCTCGCCGATGCGCGCGGAGTACCAGCGCTGCGCGAGCCCGAGCACCGCGTCCATCAGGGCGAGCCCGGCGACCGCGACGGCGAGCCAGATCACCAGGTCCTGCCGGTGGTGCAGGATGCCGCGGTCGATGATCGACTTCAGCAGCAGCGGGTTGGCGACGACGACCAGCGCGGCGAGCGCGTTCAGGCCGAGGAACAGGACCAGGTCACGGCTGTAGGGGCGGGCGTAGCCCGCGATCCGCTTGATCGTGCCGGGCTTGAGCCGCTGCTGCGTGACCGACTCGTCCCGCCGGAACGAGGCCATCACCTGCCAGCCGTTGCCCGGCATTCCCGGCATGCCCACTACTGCCTCCGAGGGGTCGCCGCGCGCCCGGCGGGAGCGCGGGCGCGCTGGAACGTAATCAAGTAAGCATCTCAGTATCCGCCGGGACAACGCGCGCCCGGCCGCCGCGCTTCCCGGCTCCGCTCACGGCGTAACGGCTCTGGACTTCCCGCCCGAACCGGTGGTTAATGTGATCAACAACTTCAGGCTCTCACCCCCCCGGAGCCCCTGTGTCCCAGCGCTCACCACAGCGCACGCGCATGCGCCCGCCACGAGCGGGCGCGGCCGCCGCCGCACTGGCCGCCGCCGCCGCGCTGCTCGCCACCGCACTGCCCGCCGCGTCCGCGTCCGCGAGATCCGCGCCCGCCGCGCCGCCGCACCGGCTGACCGTCGCCGACGGCGAGACCCAGCCGGTGTTCTCGCGCGCCGACGCCGTCACGCAGACCGTGAACATCGAGACCACCGCCGACAGCGACCACGACGGCGTGCGCGACCGCGTCCAGCTGCGGATCATGCGGCCGAAGGAGACCGACACCGCCGGCCTCAAGGTCCCGACGATCATGGAGCCGAGCCCGTACTGGGCCGGCATCAACGACGTCCCGAACCACCCGGTGGACATCGGCGACGCGCGGGCCCGCGCGCTGACGACCACCCAGCGGAACCTCGCGGAGATGTTCCCCGGCTACTACGACAACTACTTCCTGCCGCGCGGGTACGCCGTCGCCGACCTCGACAGCATCGGGACGGGCGGCTCCACCGGCTGCCCGACGTCCGGGGACCGCAGCGAGCAGGCGGGCGCCAAGGCCGCCGTCGACTGGCTGAACGGCCGCGCCCGCGGCTGGGCGCCGGACGGCACGCCCGTCACGGCCACCTGGTCCACCGGGAACGTCGGCATGATCGGCCAGTCCTACGACGGGACGCTGCCGAACATGGCCGCGGCGTCCGGCGTCGAGGGCCTGAAGGCCATCGTCCCGATCGCCGGGATCAGCAGCTGGTACGACTACTACCGCGCGGGCGGCGGCGTCGTCGCGCCGGGCGGCTACCAGGGCGAGGACCTGGACGTGCTGGCGAAGGCCGTGCTGACCCGCAAGGACCCCGAGGTCTGCCAGAAGGTCATCGATCGGATCGAGGCGACCCAGGACCGCGAGACCGGCGACTACGGCAAGGTCTGGGCCGAGCGCGACTACGTCGGCCAGGCGCGGAACGTGCACGCGGCCGTCATGGTGGTGCACGGGCTCAACGACTGGAACGTGAAGCTCAAGAACTCCGTCCAGTGGTGGGACGCGCTGAAGAAGGCGGGTGTGCCGCGCAAGCTGTGGCTGCACCAGGGGAACCACTCCACGCCGTTCCGCTGGCGCGTGGAGGAGTGGCTGCGGCAGACGCTCCACTGGTTCGACCGCTACCTGTACGGGATCCGCAACGGGATCGACAAGGAGCCGCGCGTCGACATCGAGCACGCGGACGGGACGTGGGAGACCGCCAAGGACTGGCCCGTTCCGGGAACCCGGACCGTCCCCGTCCACCTGGACGCGGGCCCGGCCGGCCAGCCCGGCACGCTCGATCTGAGGGCCGGAGCGGGCGCCACGCAGTCGTTCACCGACGCGGGCAAGACCCGCACCGCCGAGGACCTGCTCGCGAACGAGGGCCAGGCCGATCCGAACCGGCTCGCCTACCTCACCGGGACGCTGGACCGCCCCGTCCGGATCGACGGCACCCCGTCGATGTCGCTGCGCGCGTCCCTGGACGGCCGCTCGCCCTACCTGACGGCGCTGCTGGTCGACTACGGCACCGACAGCCGGCCGACCGGCGCCCGCGTCGACACCGGGCAGAAGGTCTGCTACGGCCAGAGCGTCCCGGGCGACGAGGGCTGCACCACCCGGCAGGCCCTCGCCATGCAGACCGCCCCGTACAAGATCATCACGCGGGGCTGGCTGGACGCGCGGAACCGGAAGAGCTTCAGCCGCACCGACCCGATCGCGCCGGGACGCACCTACGCGTTCCGGTGGGACCTCCAGCCGACCGACTACACCGTCAAGGCCGGTCACCGGCTCGGCGTGATCCTGCTGTCCACCGACCACGACTACACGCTGCGCTACCCCGCCGGAACCGTCGTCACGGCGAGGACGGGCGTCAGCGGCATCGACCTCCCGCTCGCCCGCGGCGGCCGCGAGGCCCTCGGCTGATCCGCGTCGCCTAGCAGCGAGCCGCCGTCATGGACGCACCCATGACGGCGGCTCGCCGCACGTCAGCGGGCGAGGCGGCCGTAGCCGCCGCCGTAGAAGATCAGGGGACGGGCGTCGGGCGACGGGACGTGCAGGCTCAGCACCTCGCCGACGACGATGCTGTGGTCGCCGGCGTCGTGGACGGCGTGGGTCCGGCATTCCAGGGCGGCGACGGCGTCAGCGAAGATCGCGGCGCCGGTGACCGGGCCCCGGGTGTGGTCCCACCCCTGGAGCTGGCCGTCGAGCATCCTGCCGCGGGTCGCGAACCACTGCGAGGCGTCCCGCATCTCCTCCGACAGCACCGACACCGCCCACTCGCCGGCGTCCAGCGCCAGGTCGTGGAAGCGCGCGATCTTCTCGGGGCAGAACATCACCAGCAGCGGGTCCAGCGACACCGAGGCGAACGCGTTCACCGTCATGGCGTGGTCGGCGCCGTCCACCACGCTCGTCACGATCGCGACGCCCGTCGCGAACCTGCCCGCCACCCGGCGGAAGAGCCCCGGATCCACGCTCGGGTCCACACGGTCGCCGCTCACAACGCGCACACCCTAGCGATCCCCCTACCCGCGGGTGCGCGCCGCCCTCCCGGTGAGCCACTGCCCGCTCGGGCCGGGCGACGGGACCCGCGCCACCGCGATTCCCGCGGCCACCATGCCGCCGACGATGTACACATACCCCGCGAGCGTCCCCGGAACGACCAGGTCGCCCTCCGGCCGCTGCATCGACATCACGATCACCGCGGCGCCCCACACCACCGCCGGCACCGCCGCGCCGATCTTGCCGCCCATGCCCAGGCCGGCCAGCCGGACCATGGCGTACACCAGCAGCACCAGCACGATCGAGGTGACCGGCACGTCCCCGGCCGTCCACTCCTGGGCGTACGAGCCGACCAGGCCGAAGACCCCGCCGAGCAGCCCGAGCGCCGCGTACGCCGCGCCCGTCACCAGCGCCTCCAGCGGGCCCTCGCCGCGGCCGCCCGCGTCGCCGGCGGCGGACGCGCCGCCCGCCGCGCCGGCGGGAAGATCGTCCTTGGCCAGGCTCACCCGCGCCTCGTCGTCCTCGTCCACGGCCTCAGCGTATCCAGCCGGTCAGCCTTCCGCGTCGTCCAGACCGGCGAAGAGGTCGGTCTCGCGGCGGCCCGGGCCGACCGGGCCGAGCTCGCCCGCCTGCAGGATGAAGTACTCGGTGCCGAACGCCTGCTGCCCGAGGTTGTTCGACAGCGCGAAGAACGGCCCGGCCTCCTCCGGCGCCACCGTGATCTGGGTGCGGTGCGCGCGCAGCGCCGCCAGCTTGGCGGGCAGGTGCGCGCGGGCGTCCACGACCGTGGTGACCTGCCCGTCCGGGACGCCGGAGCCCAGCTCGTCCAGCCCGGCGACCCGCGCGAACGGCAGCTTCGCCTCGCGCATCACCGCGATCGCCCGCGCCAGCACGGTGCGCGGGGTGGCGTAGGCGTAGAACTTCGCGGCCCGCCACGGCTCGCCGCCGCCGGTGAACGACGGGTCGGCGGCGATCTCGAACGCCCGCCAGGCGACGCGGTGCGCCTGGATGTGGTCGGGGTGGCCGTAGTTGCCGCGCTCGTCGTAGGTGACGATGACGTGCGGCCGGACCTCCCGGATGATCTTCGCGAGCTCCGCGCCGGCCTCCTCGACGTCGGCCTGCCAGAAGCTGCGCGGGTCGTCGTTGGTGGCGGTGCCCATCATGCCCGAGTCGCGCCACCGGCCGGGACCGCCGAGGTAGCGGTGGTCGCGCACGCCGAGCGCCGCGGCGGCCGCCGCCATCTCCCCGATCCGGTACTCGCCGAGGCGGTCCTCCTTGTCGGACGCCAGGTGGCGCAGCTCATCGGGGATGACCTCGCCCTCCTCGCCGAGCGTGCAGGTGACGAGACAGACGTGGGCGCCCTCGGCGGCGTACTTGGCCATGGTCGCCCCGGTCCCGATGGACTCGTCGTCCGGATGGGCATGGACGAACAGGATCCGCGGCTCCTTCATGGTCACGAGCCTACTCAGGGGGCGCGGGCACGGCGATGACCGCCCGGCCCGCGCGGCCCGGGCGCCCCGGCGGGCGCCCGTCAGCCGCCGGTCCCCGCTCCGCTGCCGGTGCCGGTGCCGTCACCGCCGCCACCGCCACCGCCGCCACCGCCGCCGCCCGAGGTGTGCGTCGGGTTGGTGGTCGGCGTGTGCGACGTGGGGGCCTCGCTGGTGGGGGCCTCGCTGGTCGGCGCCTCGCTGGTCGGCGCCTCGCTCGTCGGGAGGCGCGTGGGCGTCGTGTGCCGGGGCCGGGTCGGGCGGGTGTACGTCGGCTGCTCCTGCGTGGGCTGATCCTCGGTCGGGCTGTCGGAGACCGACGAGGAGTCGCTGACCGTCGGGGACGTCCCCGTGCCCGGGCTGTCGTTCCCGCCGCGGTTCGCCATGAACAGGCCCACGACGAGCGCCAGCACCGCGATCGCCGCGATCCCCGCGAAGATCGGCCACTTGGACCGGCGCTCCGGCCCGAAGTCGTCGTAGCCGGTGTGCCGGCCGCCGCCGCGGTACGGGGGCTGCTGGACGGGCGGCAGCGTGCCGGTGTAGTTCGCCGGCGAGACCCGCTGCGTCTGCCCGCCGTGGGGCCCGGCCTGGTGCGCGCCGAAGGCCGCGGCGGCGCCCGCGCCGGCGGCGAGCGTGGAGCCCTCCGCGAGCATCGTGGTCGCCTGCCCAGGGTCGTCCATCCGGGTCTGGCCTGCGCCGCCCGGCCCGCTGCCGATCAGCGCCATCATCAGCTGCTGCGCGGTCGGCCGCCGCTCCGGCTCCTTCACCAGGCACGCCGCGACCAGCCGGTGCAGGTCGGCGGGCACGCCCTCCAGGTACGGCGGCTCGTTCATCACCCGGTTGATCACCGCGACCACGGTGTCGTCGCCGAACGGCGGGTGCCCGGTCGCGGCGAACACCATCGTGGTCGCCCACGCCCACACGTCCACGGCCTCGGTCAGGGTGGCGCCCGCCACCTGCTCGGGGGCCATGTAGGACGGGGTGCCGATCGCCTTGGTCGCGTTGGTCTGACCGGTGTCCAGCGCCCGCGCGATGCCGAAGTCGATCACCCGCGGGCCGTCCGGCGCCATGATCACGTTGTGCGGCTTGAAGTCGCGGTGCACGATCCCGGCCTGGTGGATCGCGACCAGCGCGGTGGCGGTGCCGATCGCCAGCCGGTCCAGCGCCGCGCCGGTGATCGGCCCGGTCTCGGTGACCTGCTTGTACAGCGACGGGCCCGGCACGTACTCGCTGGCGATGTAGGGCTGGTCGCCCGCGACGTCCGCCTCCAGCACCTGCGCGGTGCAGAAGCGGGCGACCTGCTTGGCGGCCTGCGCCTCGCGGACGAACCGGTTGCGCGCGCCGGCGTCGGCGGCGAGATCGGTGCGCAGCAGCTTGATGGCGGCCCTGTTACCCGAGGCGTCGACGCCCGCGTAGACGACCCCCTGGCCGCCCTCGCCGAGCCGTTCGACGATCTCGTACGAGCCCAGCCGCCGGGGATCGCCCGGCTGCAGCTCCGGCATGGACCACTCCTTCAACGCCCGCGAGACAAAAGCTTGGGGAGGTCTTGAGCTTACGCGAGCGGGGCCATGCCCAAGGGCCGTTCCCCGGCCGCGATGACCGCCCGGAATCATAGGGGCAGGCAACGGCGCCGCGCCGCCGTTCGGGGAGGCTCGCGGGCTGGCAGACTCGGATGCCATGAGCATCAGCTATCCGCGGCAGAGCGCCCGCACCCGCCGTTTCAGCCTCGGCGTCCCGCGCGCCTTCCAGATCGCGCCGGACGGGACGCGTGTGACGTTCCTGCGCACCAGGGCGGGCGACGATCCGGTGACCTGCCTGTGGACGCTGGACCCCGGCACCGGCGAGGAGCGCCTCGTCGCCGACCCGGCCGCGCTGGACGTCCCGGGCGAGGAGAACCTGCCCGCCGAGGAGCGGGCCCGCCGGGAGCGCGCGCGGGAGCAGGCCGGCGGCATCGTCGGGTACGCCACCGACCGGGACATGCGGCAGGCCGTGTTCACGCTCGGCGGACGGCTCTACGTCGCCGACATCGAGGGCGGGCTGGTCCGCGAGCTGCCCGCGCAGGCGCCGGTGTTCGACCCGCGCCCCGACCCGGCGGGCCGCCGCGTCGCCTACGTGTCCGGGCGGACACTGCGGGTGATCGAGATGGACGGCTCGGACGACCGGGCGGTCGTGCAGCCGGAGTCGGACCAGATCTCCTACGGGCTCGCCGAGTTCGTCGCGGCCGAGGAGATGGGCCGGATGCGCGGCCACTGGTGGTCGCCGGACGGCGGGACGCTGCTGGTCGCGCGGGTGGACGAGACGCCGGTGCAGCGCTGGCACATCGCCGACCCCGCGAACCCGGACCGGACGCCCGCCGAGATCGCCTACCCGGCGGCGGGCACGCCGAACGCGCTGGTGTCGCTGGCGCTGGTGAAGGTGGACGGCGGGCGGCTCGGCGTCGCCTGGGACCGCGGCATGTTCCCCTACGTCGTCACCGCGTCCTGGGACCGGCACGGCCTGCTGATCGTCGTGCAGCCGCGGGACCAGCGGTCCCAGCGGGTGCTGCGGATCGACCCGTCGAACGGGGAGACGTCCCTGGTGCACAACGAGCACGACCCGGTGTGGACCGACATCGTGCCGGGCCTGCCCGCGCACACGGGGACGGGCGAGCTGGTCTGGGTCACCGAGGACCGCGAGACCGACACGCGCCGCATCACGATCGGCGGGAAGCCGGTCACGCCGGGCGGGCTGCAGGTCCGCTCGATCCTCGGCGTCGAGGGCGAGTCGATCCTGTTCACCGCGTCGGAGGAGCCCACCGAGATCCACCTGTACTCCTACGACGCCGGGGAGATCGTCCGGCTCACCGAGGGGCAGGGCGTGTTCGGCGGGGTGCGGGCCGGCGGTGTGACGGTCGTCACGGGGGCGCGGCTGGACCGTCCGGGGACCGAGGTGGAGGTGCGCGGGCCGTCCGGGATCCACCCGGTCGCGTCGCTCGCCGAGACCCCGGTGATCACGCCGCGGGTCGAGCTGCTGCGCGCCGGGGACCGCGAGATCCGCACCGCCGTGGTGCTGCCGACCGGCTGGAAGCCCGGCGACGGGCGGCTGCCCGTCCTGATGGACCCCTACGGCGGCCCGCACGCGCAGCGGGTGCTGGCCGTCCAGCGGGCGTACTGCGAGGCGCAGTGGCTCGCCGACCAGGGCTTCGCCGTGGTGATCGCGGACGGCCGCGGCACGCCGGGCCGCGGCCCGGTCTGGGACCGCGCGGTCCGCGGCGACTTCGTCGAGCCGGTGCTGGAGGACCAGATCACGGCGCTGATCGAGGCGGCGCGGCTGCATCCGGCCGCGTTCGACCTGGACCGGGTCGGCATCCGCGGCTGGTCGTTCGGCGGCTGGCTCGCGGCGCTGGCGGTGCTGCGCCGCCCGGACGTGTTCCACGCGGGCATCGCGGGCGCGCCGGTCACCGACTGGCGGCTGTACGACACCCACTACACCGAGCGGTACCTCGGCCACCCGGACGAGGAGCCGGAGGCGTACGCCGCGCAGTCGCTGATCGAGATGGCCGGCGAGCTGCGGCGCCCGCTGATGATCATCCACGGGCTCGCCGACGACAACGTGGTCGCCGCGCACACGCTGCGGCTGTCGTCGGCGCTGCTGGCCGCCGGCCGCCCGCACACCGTCCTGCCGCTGTCGGGCGTCACCCACATGACCCCGCAGGAGGTCGTGGCGGAGAACCTCCTCCTGGTCCAGGTCGAGTACCTCAAGTCCGCCCTCGCTCGTTGAGCCGCGGCGGGCCGCCGTCATGGGCAGGCCATGACGGC
>NZ_JBEYYT010000119.1:0-24059 GCF_040645715.1 Spirillospora sp. NPDC046719
AAAAAATTCAAGGAATGGGTTTTCGTGGAAAAACATTTGGTTCTCTTATATTTCATGGAATTGAGCCACTCTAAGGTGATTTTTACATAAAAAATTCGGAAAATCAGACACTTGAAAAAATTTCTGATGAAGAGAGTTATCAAATTGTTTTACCTGACCAATATTTGTTTGCTTGGTATTTCCCTTTATTGAAAAAATTGGGAAAATCAGAAATTTTATTCCCTTATTTCTTACGGGAAATTGTAGCAGAACATTTTAAAAATAAATAGAAATAGAAAAATTAATGGCTAAAGTAATAGACGAAAGTAAGTTAAATTATAATAAATATCCTGGCGAACATGTTATGGCAGTAGGGGAAGTTGTTCAAGTTGGACAACGAACTTTTCATATTGTTCATAATTATCGTGAGGCTTTTGATGCGGAAAAATTAGAACAACGTTTTTCTGATGTTTTAGATAAGTATGATTATATTGTGGGAGATTGGGGCTTTGAGCAATTGCGTTTGAAGGGTTTTTTCTCAACCAGTCGTAGAAAAATGTTGGCAGACAATAAAATTGATCATCTTGAAGATTATGTCAATGAATATTGGCCCCGGAACCCCCCGGCGGCGCGGACGACGCCGCCGGGGCCGGCGCGGCGGTGGTGGGCGACGAGGCGGTGCTCTTCTTGTGGTCCGAGCCGCCGCATCCGCCGAGCGCGAGCGACAACGCCAGTACCGCCACGAGACTGCGCTTCACAGGATCACTTCTCCAGAGACCGGGGTGGAAAGCGCCATGATGCGCAGAAGGCCGCGCGTGCGCCTACCGACGGGCGTGCCAAGAAAACGCGGGCCGGTTAGCACCGCGGCGCATAGCGGGCGCCCTAGAGGGGCGTCACATAGGCCCCGGAGATGCCGCCGTCCACCAGGAACTCCGACGCCGTGATGAACGACGCGTCGTCCGACGCCAGGAACGCGACCGCCGCTGCGATCTCCGACGCCTCCGCGAAGCGCCCCACGGGGACGTGGACGAGGCGCCGCGCCGCCCGCTCGGGGTCCTTGGCGAACAGCTCCTGAAGGAGCGGGGTGTTGACGGGGCCGGGGCACAGCGCGTTCACCCGGATGCCCTGCCGCGCGAACTGCACGCCCAGCTCCCGCGACATCGCCAGCACGCCGCCCTTGGACGCGGTGTAGGAGATCTGCGAGGTCGCCGCGCCCATCACCGCGACGAACGACGCGGTGTTGATGATCGACCCCTTGCCCTGCTCCAGCATGTACGGGATGACGTGCTTGCAGCACAGGTAGACGCTGGTCAGGTTGACGTCCTGCACGCGTTTCCAGGCGTCCAGGCCGGTCTCCAGGATCGAGTCGTCGTCGGGCGGCGAGATCCCGGCGTTGTTGAACGCGACGTCCACGCGCCCGTAGGCGCCGTGGACCGTCCGGTACAGGGCCTCGACCGCGTCCTCGCTGGTCACGTCCACCTCGACGAACAGTCCGCCGAGCTCGTCGGCGGCGCTCTTGCCGGCGGTCTCGTCGACGTCGGCGACGACGACCTTCGCGCCCTCGGCGGCGAAACGGCGCGCGGTGGCCAGGCCGATGCCGCTGGCGCCGCCGGTCACGACGGCCACCCGGCCTTCCAGACGCTGCATGCTGCTCTCTCTCCTGTCACTCGCGGGGCTTGCGGGAGCTTGTGGGGCTTGCGGGAGCTTGTGGGGCTTGCGGAGGCTTGTGGGGCTTGTGCGGGGCTTGCGGGGCATGTGCGGGGCTTGCGGGGCGGGTGCCGGCCGGGCTCAGTCGGCGGCGATGAAGACGTTCTTGGTCTCGGTGAACGCGTCGAGCGCGTCCGGCCCCAGCTCGCGGCCGAGGCCGGACTGCTTGAACCCGCCGAACGGCGTCCAGTACCGCACGGACGAGTGGGAGTTCACCGACAGGTTCCCGGCCTCGACGGCGCGGGAGGCGCGCAGGGCGCGGCCGATGTCGCGGGTCCAGATGGAGCCGGACAGCCCGTAGGGGGTGTCGTTGGCGATCCGGTACGCGTCGGCCTCGTCCTCGAACGGGACGACGGTGACGACCGGCCCGAACACCTCGTCGTGCCAGGCGGGGAGCGTCGCGTGGTCGGGGGCGGCGAGGACGGTCGGCGGGAACCAGAAGCCGGGGCCCTCGGGCGCCGAGCCGCGGATCACGACGGGCGCGCCGTCGGGCACGTACGACGCGACCCGGTCCCGGTGCGCGGCGCTGATCAGCGGCCCGACCTCGGTCTTGGCGTCGCGCGGATCGCCGACGGCGACGCCGTGCACGGCCGGTTCGAGCAGTTCGAGGAACCGGTCGTAGACGGCCCGCTCCACCAGAATGCGGGAGCGGGCGCAGCAGTCCTGGCCGGCGTTCTCGAACACCGCGTACGGGGCGGTCGCGGCGGCCTTCTCCAGGTCGGCGTCCGCGAAGACGATGTTCGCGGACTTGCCGCCGAGCTCCAGCGTCAGCCGCTTCACGCCCGGCGCGCACGCCTGCATGATCTCCTTGCCGACCCGCGTCGAACCGGTAAAGACGATCTTGCGGACGTCCGGGTGGTCGACCAGCCGGCGGCCCGCCACCGGCCCGGCGCCCGGCAGCACCTGCAGCACGCCCTCCGGCAGCCCCGCCGCCAGCGCCAGCTCCCCGACGCGGCGGGCGGTGAGCGGGGTCAGCTCCGCCGGCTTGACGATCACCGTGTTGCCCGCGGCGAGCGCGGGCGCCATGCCCCAGCCCATGATCGGCATCGGGAAGTTCCACGGCACGATCACGCCGACGACGCCGAGCGGCTCGGCGAACGTCACGTTCACCCCGCCCGGCACCGGGATCTGCCGCCCGGCGAGCCGCTCCGGCGCGGCGGCGTAGTAGTGCAGGACGTCCCGCAGGTTGCCGGCCTCCCAGCGGGCCTGCCCGACCGGGTGCCCGGCGTTGCGGACCTCCAGCGCGGCCAGCTCCTCCAGGTGCGCGTCGACCTGCTCGGCGAACGCCCGCAGCAGCCGCGCCCGGTCGCCCGGCGCCACGTCCCGCCACGCCGGGAACGCCCGCGCGGCCCGTTCCACCGCCGCGTCGGTCTCGTCCGCCGACGCCAGCGCGACGACCTCCACGACCTCCTCGGTCGCCGGATTCAGAACCTCGAACTCGCTCATGTCCCCCTCGATACGTCGTCGGCTCGCGGCGGGCCGCCGCCATGAGCCGCCCCATGGCGGCGGCCCGCCGCGAGCGAACGTGGTCCGGTCACGCGTGGCCCGCGGCTACAGGCGCTCGAAGCCGCGGAACATCTCCCAGTCCGTCACCGCGCGGTCGTAGGCGTCCAGCTCCACGCGCGCGTAGTTGGCGTAGTGCTCGACGACCTCCTTGCCGAACGCGTCGGCGGCCAGCGGGCTGCGCTCCCAGTCGGCCGCCGCCTCGCGGAGCGTCCCGACCACCGTCTCCGCGTCGGCCGCGTACGCGTTGCCCGCGTACGGCTCCTCCAGCGGCAGCTCGTTCTCGATGCCCTGCAGACCCGCCGCGATCAGCGCCGACACCGCCAGGTACGGGTTGACGTCGCCGCCCGGCACCCGGTTCTCGATCCGCAGCGACGGCCCGTGCCCGACGAGCCGCAGCGCGCATGTCCGGTTGTCCACGCCCCACTTGATCGCGGTGGGCGCGAACGAGCCCGGCTGGTAGCGCTTGTAGGAGTTGATGTTCGGCGCGTACAGCAGGGTGAAGTCGCGCAGGCACGCCTGCTGCCCCGCGATGAAGTGCTCGCCGATCTTCGACAGCCCGTGCGGGCCGTCCCCGGCGAGGACGGGCGTCCCGTCGGCGTCGCGCAGCGAGATGTGCACGTGGCACGAGTTGCCCTCGCGCTCGTTCGGCTTCGCCATGAAGGTGATCGACATGCCCTCCTGGGCGGCGATCTCCTTCGCGCCGGTCTTGTACAGGACGTGGTTGTCGCACGTCCGCAGCGCCTCGTCGAACCGGAACGCGATCTCGTGCTGGCCGAGGTTGCACTCGCCCTTGGCCGACTCGACGTACATCCCCGCGCCGGTCATGCCGTTGCGGATCCGGCGCAGCAGCGGCTCGACGCGGGCGCCGCCGAGCAGCGAGTAGTCCACGTTGTACTGGTTCGCCGGGGTGAGGTCCCGGTACGCCTTCCGCCAGGCGTCCTCGTAGGAGTCCTGGTAGACGACGAACTCCAGCTCCGTCCCGACGTAGGCGCCCCAGCCCCGCTCCGCCAGCCGGCCGAGCTGGCGGCGCAGGATCTGCCGGGGCGAGGGCGCCACGTCGGAGCCGTCCTCCCACACGATGTCGGCGTGGACCAGCGCCGCGCCCTCCTGCCAGGGGACCCGGCGGAGCGTCCCGAGGTCGGGGCGCATGACGAAGTCGCCGTAGCCCCGCTCCCAGGACGACATGGAGTAGCCGTCCACCGTGTTCATGTCGACGTCGACGGCCAGCAGGTAGTTGCAGCCCTCCGAGCCGTGCCCGGCCACCTCCTCCAGGAAGTAGCGGGACGACAGCCGCTTGCCCTGCAGGCGCCCCTGCATGTCGGTGATCGCGACGATCACGGTGTCGATCCGGCCCTCCGCCGCCTCCCCGCGCAGCTCGTCGAGGGTGAGCGATGTGGTCACGTGTCCGGTCTCCTAACGGGCTAGCCCAGCGACTGGAGTTCCTGCTCGATGGCCGCCAGCTCCTCGGCGCTGCCCTGCACCTTGGGGCCGGTGAACCACTTGCGGGCCGACAGCACCCACCACAGGCCCGCGCCGCCGAGGACGACGAGGATCGCGATGGGCGAGTAGTTGAAGGTGTCCTTGGTGATCGGCTTCGCCGGCGGCAGGACGAACAGGATCGAGATGACGACGACCCAGACCACGGCGAGCGTGCCGATCGGCTTGCTCCACCTGCCGAGGCTCCACGGTCCGGGCTTGAAGTCCTTGCCCTGCCGCAGCCGCAGGAACGTCGGGATCACGTAGGCGATGTAGAGGCCGATCACCGCGACCGACGTCACCGCCAGGTACGCGGTCAGGTTCCAGATCGCGGGCAGGGCCAGCACGAACGCGCCCCCGGCGGCCAGCCAGATCGCGTTGGTGGGGGTCCGGCTGCGCTTGTTGATCCGGTGCCAGAAGGACGAGAACGGCAGCGCCCCGTCCCGCGAGAACGCGTAGATCATCCGGGAGTTCGCCGTCACCGAGGACATCCCGCAGAAGAACTGCGCGCCGAACGAGACCAGGATCAGCAGCTTGCCCATCGTGTCGCCGGTCGCCGCGATGAAGATCTCCGCGGGGCCGCCCTCGACCGCCTTGCCGTAGTCCTGGATGGCGAAGGTGACGCCGAGCAGCAGCACCCAGCCCGCGACGACCGAGATCAGCACCGAGTTCACGATGCCCTTCGGCCCGGACCGCGCCGCGTCGTGCGTCTCCTCGGTCATGTGCGCGGACGCGTCGTAGCCGGTCAGCGTGTACTGCGACAGAAGCAGGCCGATCAGCGCCGCGTACGCGCCGTACTGCCAGCCCGTCTCGTTGACGAACTTGCTGAACACGAACCCGGCGGACTGGTGGTGCGACGGCTTGACCGCCAGCACCCCCACCACGAACGCGACGCCGAGCACGTGCCACCAGACGCTGACGCTGCTCAAAATCGACACGAGCTTCACGCCGAACTGGTTCAGCAGCGCGTGCACGACCAGCAGGATCGCGAACAGCAGGAACGTGTGGCCGAGCGTCACGCCGTAGCCGAACTGCAGGTCCAGCAGCGGGTTCAGGAACGCCGCCGACCCGTAGACGATCGCGGCGGTCACCGCGACCTGGCCGATGAAGTTGAACCAGCCGGTGAACCACGACCACGCCGGGCCGTTCGACGGGGCGAGCTTGGCCGCCCAGTAGTACAGGCCGCCGGCGGTCGGGTAGCTGGAGCACACCTCGGCCATCGCGAGCGCGACCAGCAGCGTCATCGCGCCGACGCCGAGCCAGCCCCACGTGATGACCACGGGGCCGCCGCCCTTGAGGCCGATGGTGTAGGAGGTCAGGCAGCCCGACAGCACCGAGATGATGGTGAACGAGACCGCGAAGTTGGAGAAGCCGGACATGGACCGGCTGAGTTCCTGGGCGTAGCCCAGCTCGTGCAGCCGTTTCTCGTCGTCGGACATGGGATCGGGGGATGCCTTGTGCTCGTCGATGCTCACGAGCACCTCCTCGCGTGCCACGGGGGGTTTCGACACAGCCGCAATGGGCTAATGACAGACCATTAATGTTTGCGGAGGGGTCCCGCGTCAACCCCCCGAACGACGACGAAACGCACATGTAACGTGGAGCCCGAAGCCCCCCGCGGACCGAAGGACGGTCATGCCCGCACCCGAGCCTGACCCCCGCGCGCCCGGCGCGGACGCCCCCGGCTCCGGCGTCGCCGACCTGGCGGCCGCGGCGGTGTTCCGGCCCGTCCGCACCGGCAACGCGTTCGAGGAGACCGTCGAGCGCCTCCTCCAGGCGATCAAGCTCGGCGTCGTCGACCGCGGCGAGCGGCTCCCGCCCGAACGCGAGCTGGCCCCCCTCCTCGGCGTCAGCCGCGTCACGCTCCGCGAGGCGATCCGGGCCGTCCAGCAGGAGGGCTACGTCGAGTCCCGCCGGGGCCGCTTCGGCGGGACGTTCGTCACCTACGAGCGGCCGAAGCCCCGGCAGTCCGACCTCAGGCGGGCCCTCGCCCAGATGGGCGGCGACCTCAACGACGCCCTCACCTTCCGGATGGCCGTCGAGACCGGCGCCGCGCAGATCCTCGCCACCACCGACCTGCCGCCCGCCAAGCGGGCCCAGCTGCGCGGGCGCCTCGCCGAGCTGAACGCCGCCGGCCCCGACGAGTACCGCCGCCTCGACACCCTCTTCCACCTCGCCATCGCCGAGATGACCGGGTCCGCGCTGCTGTCGGCCGCCTGCGCCGACGCCCGGATGCGCGTCACCGACCTGCTCAACGCCATCCCCGTCCTCGGCCGCAACATCGAGCACGCCGCCGTCCAGCACGCCGCCATCGTCGAGGCGATCCTCGCCGGCGACCCCGAGGCCGCCCGCCGCGCCGTCGCCGAGCACCTGGAGGGCACCGCCGCCCTCCTCCGCGGCTTCCTGGGGTAGGCGGGCCGGTCGCCCGTTGCGCTGAACGCGATGCGGCGCGTTGACGTAGTCTGAGGTGATTGCTGGAGGCCACCCCTCGGTGCGCGGGGTGCACGACGGAGGGGCATGACGCATGGGTTGGCTGGCGGGAGTGCTGATCCTGTTCTTCGGCCTGCTGGCGTCCATCGCGCTGCACGAGCTCGGCCACTTCAGCTTCGCCAAGCTGTTCCGCGTGCGGACGACCCAGTTCATGGTCGGGTTCGGGCCCACGATGTGGTCCAAGCGCAAGGGCGAGACCGAGTACGGCGTGAAGTGGATCCCGCTCGGCGGCTACATCCGCATGATCGGGATGCTGCCGCCGCGCAGGGGCGACGCCCCCGGCACCGTCCGGCGGATCAGCACCGGCCCCTGGCAGGGCCTCATCGAGTCCGCGCGCGGCGCGGCGCTCGAGGAGGTGCGGCCCGACGACGGCGACCGGGTGTTCTACGCCAAGCCGTGGTGGCAGAAGCTGATCATCATGTTCGCCGGGCCCGCGATGAACCTGGTGCTGGCGGTGGTCTTCTTCTCGATCCTGCTGATGGGCATCGGGCAGCAGACCGCGCAGCCCGTCATCCAGGAGGTCTCCGAGTGCGTCGTCCCGGCGAGCCAGTCGAACGTGACGAGCTGCCCCGCGAACGCCACCCCGACCCCCGCCCACCAGGCCGGGATGCGGCCCGGCGACCGGATCCTGTCCTTCCAGGGCCACAAGATCAAGGACTATGAGCAGCTCCGGAAGCTGATCCGCGACTCCGGCGGGCAGAACGTCCCGGTGACGATCCGGCGCGACGGCCGGGAGATGGCGCTGACCGTCCCGATCGCCCGCAACCAGATGTACGACCTCAAGGACGACACCAAGATCGTCAACGTGGGGTTCCTCGGCATCACGCCGACCCAGGCCATGGAGCGGCAGGGGCCCGGCGCCGTCGCCGACGCCATGGGGTCGATGACCGAGCACACCGTGGGCGCGCTCGTCCGGATGCCGCAGAAGATGGTCGGCGTCTGGAACGCCGCGTTCGGCGGCGACAAGCGCGACCCGAACGGCCCGGTCGGCGTCGTCGGCGTCAGCCGCATCGGCGGCGACGTCGCCGCCTCCAAGACCCTCACGACCACCGAGAAGGTCTGGTACTTCGTCATGCTGCTCGGCTCGCTGAACCTGGCGGTCGGGCTGTTCAACCTCGTCCCGCTGCTCCCGCTGGACGGCGGCCACATGGCGGGCGCGCTGCTGGAGGCGCTGAAGAAGGCGTTCGCGCGGGTCTTCCGCAAGCCCGACCCCGGCTACGTCGACGTCGCCAAGGCCCTGCCCGTCACCTACGTGATGGCGGCCGTCCTGATCGTCATGGGCGGCCTGCTCATCTACGCCGACGTCTTCAACCCGATCAGATTCAAGGGCTGACCGGGTTCAGGAGCCGATCCGCCGCGGGGGCCGGTCAGACGGCGACCGGCATCTCGCCGGTCTTCAGGAACGCGTCCAGCGCCGCCTCGTAGGGGGCGATGTCCAGGCCCTGCGCGGCGAGCCACACGTCCGACCCGTACGTGCCCGCGTAGCGCTCGCCGCCGTCGCAGATCAGCGTCACCACGCTGCCGCGCTCGCCGCGCGCCCGCATCCCCGCGATCAGCTCCGCCGCGCCCCACATGTTGGTGCCCGTCGAGCCGCCCACGTCCCGGCCGCTGACCCGGCTCGTCCAGCGCATCGCCGCGACGGACGCCGCGTCCGGCACCTGGATCATCCGGTCGATCACCGTCGGCAGGAACGACGGCTCGACCCGCGGCCGGCCGATGCCCTCGATCCGCGAGCCCGCCGCGGTCCGCTCCGGGTCGCCGTCGGCGAACGAGCCGAAGAACGCCGAGCCCTCCGGGTCCACCACCGCGAGCCGCGTCTGGAACCGCCGGTACCGGACGTACCGGCCGATCGTCGCGGACGTCCCGCCCGTCCCGGCGCCGACCACCACCCAGGACGGCTCGGGGAACCGCTCCAGCCGCATCTGATCGAAGATCGACTCGGCGATGTTGTTGTTGCCGCGCCAGTCCGTCGCCCGCTCGGCGTAGGTGAACTGGTCCATGAAGTGCCCGCCGCACTCGGCGGCGAGCCGCCGCGACTCGTCGTAGATGGAGGACGGGTCGCCGACGAGATGGCAGCGGCCCCCGTAGAACTCGATGAGGCCGATCTTCTCGGGGCTCGTCGTCGCCGGCATCACCGCCACGAACGGCAGCCCGAGCAGCCGCGCGAAGTACGCCTCGGACACCGCCGTCGACCCGCTGGAGGCCTCGATGATCACCGTTCCCTCGCGGATCCAGCCGTTCGCCAGCCCGTACAGGAACAGCGACCGCGCCAGCCGGTGCTTCAGCGAGCCCGTCGGATGCACCGACTCGTCCTTGAGGTACAGGTCGATGCCCCACTCCGGGGGCAGCGGGAACACGTGCAGGTGCGTGTCGGCGCTGCGGTTGGCGTCGGCCTCGACCTTGCGGATCGCCTCGGCGATCCAGGCCCGGCCCCCGGGGTCGCAGCGGTCGGCGGTACGGCTCACGTGATGTTCCCCTCGATCCTCGTCGATCACCCGGGTCCCACGATATCGGCGCATGTCACCGGGCATTATGGTGCCCAGCAGGGGGGCACATGATCGACCTTTTCCGGCACCGGATCGTGGAGACCGGGCGGCTGCCGCTGTTCGGCTTCTTCACCGCGTTCATCCTCACGTTCGTGCTGACGCGGGTGGTCGTCCGGCTGATCCGCGCCAACGTGAGCGGCTGGTTCGGCAACGTCCGGGCCGGCGACACCCACGTCCACCACGTCGTGTTCGGCGTGGTGCTGATGCTGGTCGGCGGCATTGCGAGCCTCGCCACCCCGGACGCCTACGTCGCGCTCGACTGCGCCGCGGCCGTCGTGTTCGGGGCGGGCTCCGCGCTCGTGCTGGACGAGTTCGCGCTGCTGCTGCACCTCAGCGACGTCTACTGGACGGAGAAGGGCCGCGCGTCCGTCGACGCCGTCTTCGTCGCGATCGCCGTCACCGGGCTGCTGCTGCTCGGCATCCGCCCGTTCGGGTTCGCCGACGCCGTCCCCGACCCGGCGGGCAGCGTCCTCGCGCGGGCGTACTTCGCCTCCACCGTCGCCAACCTCGTCCTCGCGGTGATCACCCTGCTGAAGGGCAAGATCTGGACGGGCCTGATCGGGCTGTTCCTGCCCGTCCTGCTGGTGGTGGGCGCGATCCGGGTGGCGCGCCCGGGGTCGCCGTGGTCGCGTTGGCGGTACGACCCGGACTCGCGCAAGTACCAGCGGGCGGTGCACCGGGAGGTCCGGTTCCGGCGGCCGCTGATCCGGGCGAAGATCTGGGTGCAGGAGTTCATCGCCGGCCGCCACGACCTCATCCCGCCGGAGCTGCTGCAGCGCAGCGCCGACGCCGCCGAGCGCGCCCGCCGCCGCCGGGTGGCCCGCGCCGCCCGGAAGGCCGCCGCCCGGGACCGCCGCCGCGCCCAGCGCCGCACCACGGCCCGGGAGCAGCGGCGCGCGGCGGCACGGGAGGAGCGCCGCGCCGCCGGCCGCGGCCGCCGCAGCGTCGCCGACCGCCTCCAGCGCCGTGCCTTCGCTCGCGGCCGCACGAGCACCGCCGCCCGCCGCCTGACCCGCCGCCTGGGCGCCGACGACCCCCCGCAGCCGCCCCGGCCGCCCCACCCCCGCCGCAAACTCCCCACCACCCGCCGCTGACCCATATTCGCTCGCCCTAGGCCGTCCACCGACGAAGCCGGTTTCCAGGGCCCGCACCTGAGCAGGGGCCGCAACCAGCGGCAGCGCTCGTGCCCGGCCACGCGGCGACCTGGACCGTCGCGATCGCGTGCGAAGCCAAGTTCGAGCTTGCGAGAACTTGATCGCGCAGCGAGGCCCCCAGGGCCGAGTCGGAGCGATGCAGCGATCGCACGTACTGTCCGTTGAAGGAAGGCCGTCTAACGGCCTGACGCCAAGGACAGTACAGATTGAACAGTGTCGGCTTCGGTGGCGGTCTTGTCGGGGCGGTAGCGGAGGACGCGGGCGAAGCGGAGGGCGATGCCGCCGGGGTAGCGGGGGCTCTGCTGGACGCCGTCGAAGGCGATCTCGACGACGAGCTCGGGCCGGACGTGGACGGTCCAGCCGTCCTCGCGGACGGCGAGCTCGCGGAGCTTCTCGGTCTGCCAGGCGAGGAGCTCGTCGGTGAGGCCCTTGAACGTCTTGCCCAGCATGACGAAGCCGCCGGTCTCGGGGTCGCGGGCGCCGAGGTGCAGGTTGGACAGCAGGCCCTGGCGGCGGCCGTGGCCCCATTCGACGGCGAGGACGACGAGGTCGAGGGTGTGGCGGGGCTTGACCTTGATCCACCCGGCGCCGCGGCGGCCGGCGGTGTAGGGGGTGTCGAGGGACTTGACGAGGACGCCCTCGTGGCCGCGGGCGACGGCGTCGTCGAAGAAGTCCTTGGCGGCGGCCGGGTCGGCGGTGACGATCCGCGGGATCCGCAGGTGCTCGGGGACGGCCCGGACGAGCGCCGCGTTGCGGTCGGCGCCGGGCGCGTCGAGCAGGTCGTCGCCGTCGAGGTGGACGACGTCGAAGAGGAACACCGTGAGGGGGACGGGCTCGGTGTCCTTGGCGGTGCGGGTCGCGGTGCGGGCGGCGGTGACCTGGAACGGGTACGGGGCGCCGTCGGGGCGCAGCGCGATGACCTCGCCGTCGAAGACGGCGTCGCGGACGGGCAGTTCGCGGACGGCGGCGACGACCTCGGGGAGCCGGGCGGTGATGTCGTCGAGGGTCCGGGTGAACACGCGGACGTCGCCGTCGCGGACGTGGATCTGGGCGCGGATGCCGTCGAGCTTCCACTCCACGGCGGCCTCCGCCTTCAGCTTGGCGAACGCCTCCTCGACCGACGGGGCGGACGCGGCGAGCATCGGCTTGACCGGGCGTCCGACCTCCAGGGTGAACGCGTGCAGCCCGGTGGTGCCGTCGGCGAGCGCGGCGGTGGCGACGGGGCCGAGGGACCCGCGCAGCATGACGGCGCGGCGGACCTCGGCGGACGGCACGCCGGCCGCCGCCGCGATCGCCTCGGCCATCACCCCGTCGAGGGCGCCCTGGCGCAGCTCGCCGGCCAGCAGCCGGATGAGGAAGCCCTGCTCGTCGCGGGTGGCGCGGCCGAGCAGGGCGGCGACCAGCTCGCGGCGCCGGGCGACGGACCCGGCTCCGGAGACGGCGCCGATCTCGGTGAACGCGGCGTCGACCTCGGGGACGGTGAGGGACGGCTCGGCGGCGGGCGGCGGGACGTCGCGCAGCGCGGCGTAGCCGACGCCGATCTGCCGCTGCGGCAGCTCGCCGGACAGGTAGGCGACGACGGTGGCGGCCTCGCCGGGCTCGGCGTCGCGCAGGCACTCCGCGAGCGCCGTGATCTTGGCCTTGCGGCCGGAGGTGCCGGCCACCTCCCGCGACGTCCGCGCGATCTCCGCTATCAGCACCTCCCCATTGTGACCACGGCGTCTGACAATTGACCCGGGCGGGACCCCTGGTCAGCCGAGGCGGTCCTGACTACGTTGACCAGTGGCGGGGTCGATGACGCGCGGGGGAGTGAGGAGCGGGGCGTGGGGCTGCAGCGCGAGCCGTTCCACCGGGTCTACTCGGCGCCGGAGCCGCCGTCGCCGAAGCGGCGGCCGCGGCTGCTGGCGCTGCTGGTCGCGCTGGTGGCGTTCGGCGGGGCCGCCGCGGCGGTGTTCCTGTTCCTGCCGGGGCACGGGAACGACGCGGCGGCGCCGCGGACATCGCCTTCCGGCACCGGCGGGACCGGCGGCGCGACCGGCGGGACGGCGGAGCCGCCGCGCCCGTCCGAGACGCCGATGCAGGAGCAGCCGGTGGCGTCGCTGCCGAAGCCGTGCGCGATGGTCTCGGACCGGACCGTCGGCCGGACGATCCCGAAGCCCAGGCGGGCCGAGAGCGCGAACTCGACCTTCACGACGTGCACGTACACGGCGCAGGGGCCGGCGTTCCGGTGGCTGCGGGTCGAGGTGAACCTGCACGCGCCCGCGAAGACGCCGACGCCCGTGCAGGACGCGGAGGGCGACTACCGGGCGTCGTGGACGGAGGCGCACAGCGCGCCGCTCGTCCGCACGATCAGCCTGCGGCGGCAGCAGGGGATCGGCGACGAGGCGTACCGGTGGTTCAAGGCGGACGAGGGGCAGCCGACGGTGGTCGGCGAGGTGACGACGCGGTTCCGGAACGTGCTCGTGACGGTCAGCTACAGCGAGCAGGCGGCGAAGGGCCGCGCGGACGCCCGGGAGGGGGCGTGCCTCGGCACGGCGGAGGGCGTCGCGCGGGAAGTGCTGGCCACCTTGGCGCATTTCTGACCTGAATCGGCCGATCATGGCTTATTTTCTGTCAGAACCTTCTAAGGTGATTCCGGTAAAGGGGAGGAAGTGCGGCGGCCGTGCTCCCACTCACGTCCGGCGGCCGGCGCGCTTTGCGGCGCATGGGGAGGAGGAGGTCGACGACGTGACCGTTTCCGCGGTTGGAGTGTCCTGGGTGAGGTGATCTCCAGGTCAGCAACCCGTTCTCGCCGACCGGGCCGCGGAGTGGACCCCGCTCCGCGGCCCTCGGCGCTCCCGATTCCGGACCATTGGAAAACCGTGCGGTATTCGGCCGCTGCCATTCCGTCACCGAATTCGTTTCGGTTTCGAGGGAAATGGCCACGCGGTAGAACCGGTTACTATTTTGCGAGCCCCGCACGAACCCACACGTCGCGCGCCCGGCCGTCCAGGAATCCGACCTCCTCGAAGAACGCGGTGCACTTGCGGAACGCCCACGCCATCGTCTCCCGGCGGTGCTCGCTGCGCGCCGCGACCCGGCGGGCCAGCTTCGGGTCCAGCCCGACCGCCGTGTAGCACGACGGATGGATCACCTGCGTCGCCATCAGCCGGGTGCCCTGCGCCAGCGCGTACGCCGCCGCCCGCCGCCGCACCGGCGACGCGCGCGCGACGAGCCGCTTCAGCTCCTCCCGCGCGTACCGGATGTGCCGCGCCTCCTCGATCACGTGGATCCGGGTGACCTGCCGGATCATCGGCTGCACGCCCTCGTCCGGGAACGTCAGCCGCTGGAACGCGTCGGTGAACTCCTCCACCACCAGCGTCCCCGCGAACATCGGCATCGGGTCGTACACGGCCCCGAACAGCTTCGCGAAGTGGTACTCCGCCGCGCGCGGCCGGTGGGTGCGCAGCCCGCAGGTGCGCACCATCCGGCCGAACATCTTCGAGTGCCGGCACTCGTCGGCGATCTCCGTCAGCGCGTAGGCGACGTGCTCGCTGTCGTAGCGGCTCCGGTAGGCGTGCTGGACGAGCGACTGCATCAGCAGCATCTCCGACCAGATGCCGAACGAGGCGATGCTGCACATCTCCCGCTTGGTCAGCTCCACCCGCTGCCGGTGCGTCAGGCCGTCCCACAGCGGCGTCTCGTAGATCGACACCAGCTGCGGCGGCGCGTACCAGACGTCGGGGTCCTGCGGCGCGTCCCAGTCGACGTCGGCGTCCGGATCGAAGGAGTGCTTGCGGGACGTCCGCAGCAGCCGCTCGGCGACCACCTCCCGGTCGGTGAGCTCCAGCGTGTGGTCGCCGTCCTTGCAGCGGATCCGCGCGGTCCAGGTGGTGGGGCGGTCGGTCAGCAGTTCGGGGGGCATCGATCCTTCTCCTCTCCTGGGGGAGGCCGAGGAGGGCCGCGCGAGGCCGTGCGCCGCACGGCGGGGCCGGCCCTATTGCACGGGGATTCGGGCGAGCAGGCGGGTGGACGCCGGCGAGATGCGGGAGAGCGCGTGCAGCAGGTGGCCCTCGAAGTTCACCGGGACCACGGCCTTGTTCTTGATGATGGCGTCGACGACCCGCTCGGCGACCTTCTCCGGCGGGTAGTTGCGCAGCTTGAGCGCCTTCTGGCCGCGGACGCGGGTCCGCTCGCGGTGCGCCGCGTCGCCGCCGACGAACGTGGCGTTCTTGACGATGTTGGTGCCGGCGAAGCCGGGGCAGACGGCGGTGACGCCGATGCGCGAGGACGCCAGCTCGGCGCGCAGGCACTCGCTGAGCATCAGCACGCCGGCCTTGGTGGTGCAGTAGGCGGGCAGCGACCGGGTCGGCGCGAACGCGGCGGCGGACGCGATGTTGACGATGTGGCCGCCGAAGTTGGGCTTGTCGGGCTTGTTCGGCAGCGCGTTGACGCGCTCGACCATCTGCTTGCCGAACAGCCGCGACCCGTGGATGACGCCCCACAGGTTCACGCCGAGGATGCGGTTCCAGTCCTCGACGCCGTGGTCGAGGAACGGGCCGCTGACGGCGATCCCGGCGTTGTTGACGACGATGTCGGGGACGCGGTGGGCCTCGCGCACCTCGGCGGCGAACGCCTCCATCGCGGCGGCGTCCGCCACGTCCACCTCGTAGGCGCCGCCGCCCGGGCCGAGGGTCTTGGCGAGGGTCACGGTCCGCTCGGCGGACGGGAGGTCGATGTCGGCCGCCAGGACGGTCGCGCCGCGTTCGGCGAGGGCCAGCGCGATGGCGCGGCCGAACCCGCTGCCGGCTCCGGTGACGACGGCGAGCGCCCCGTCGAAGTGCGCGAGTGGCATGCAGACCTCCGAGATGTCCCGAGCGGAATGATCCCCAACCGTACTCAGCCCGCGGCGGCGTCCGCGATGACCGCGTCGACCTCCGCCTTCCGCTCGGCCTCCTCGGCCGCGAACCGCTCGGCGTCGAGCTTCTCGGCGATGTCCTCGTCCTGGTTCATCAGCGCCTCCAGGTCGGCCTTGGACATGTCGAGGACGCCCATGTCGTCGTAGGTCCGCTGGATGCGCTCGCTCCACAGGCCGATGTCCTTGACGCACGGGACGATGCGGCTGAACAGCAGGCTCTGGAACATCTGCATGTAGGGGGAGTTCGCCACCATCTCGTCGACCTCCTTGGGGTCGATGCCGAAGTTGGTCCAGATCTCCCGGCCGCGGATGCGGTCGCGCATGAGGTAGCAGCCCTCGATGACGAAGTCCTCGCGCTCCCTCAGCTCGGCCGCGGACAGCTGCTTGTAGTAGTCGCGCAGGGCGAGCCGCCCGAACGCGACGTGCCGGGCCTCGTCCTGCATGACGTAGGCGAGGAGCTGCTTGGGGAGCGGCTTGGTGGTGATGTCGCGGATGACGCCGAACGCGGCGAGCGCGAGGCCCTCGATGAGCACCTGCATGCCGAGGTAGGGCATGTCCCAGCGGGAGTCGGTGAGGGTCTCGTTCAGCAGGTCCTGCAGCTTGGTGTTGATCGGGTAGACCATCCCGACCTTCTCGTGCAGGAACCGCGTGAACAGCTCGACGTGCCGGGCCTCGTCCATGGTCTGCGTGGCGGAGTAGAACTTGGCGTCCAGGTCGGGCACCGACTCGACGATCCGGGCTGCGGTGACCATCGCGCCCTGCTCGCCGTGCACGAACTGGGAGAACTGCCAGGACGTGGAGTGCTGCCGCAGCTCGCCGCGCTGCTTGTCGGTGAGCTTGTCCCAGTACTTGGTGCCGTAGATGGCGAGGGACTGGTCGGGGACGCCGAGGACGTCGTGCGGGTCGACCTCCAGGTCCCAGTCGATCCGCTTGACCGAGTCCCACTGCTTGTCCTTGCCCTTCTGGTACAGGGCGAGGAGGCGGTCGCGGCCGTCGTCGTACTCCCACGTGAAGCGGGCGTCGCCGGCGAGCGGCACGTTCCAGGTGGACTTGCCGACGGGCTCGGTGTAAAGGTCATGGGTCGACACGGCGTTCCTCCCCGAGGGCGACACGTACGATGTACGTAAGACGTACGATGTACGTACCGTGTCACGGTGCACTTACAGGTGTCAACGGCGGGAAGGGGCGGGACCGATGAACGGCGACGTGACGTCCGACACGCCGGCGCCGCGACCCGTCCTGACCAGGGCGCGGATCGTGCAGGCGGCGGTCGGGCTGATCGAGCGGGAGGGCGCGGGCGCGCTGTCCATGCGCCGCGTGGCGGGCGAGCTGGGCGTCGCGGTGATGTCGCTCTACAATCACGTGCCGAACAAGGACGCGCTGCTCGAAGGCGTCGCCGAGCACGTCATCGCCGGCCTGGAGCTGGAGGACGAGCCCGACGAGCCGTGGCAGACGAGGGCGCGCGCCCTCGTCCGGGCGTTCCGGAAGGTCGCGCACGACTACCCGCGCTGCATGACGATCGTCCTCACCCACAAGATCGACACCCAGCTCGGGCTGCGCCCCGCCGAGCGGGCCCTCGCGCTCGCCGACGCCGCCGGCTTCGACGGCCCCACCTCGGTGCGGATCATGCGGGCGCTGATGGCCTACGCGCTCGGCGCGCAGCTCCGCGAGACCGGCGTGGTGAAGACGCTGGACAACCTCGTCGAGACCCAGGCCGAGTCGTGGGCGAAGCTCGACGCCGCCGAGTTCCCGCACGTGGTCGCGCTCTCCGAGGAGCTGGCCAGCCACGACCCGGAGACCGACTTCGAGTTCGGCCTCGACCTGCTCATCAGCGCCCTCGACGCCCTTCCCCGCGGACGGGGCCAGCAGGCCTGAACGGCGCCTTCCGCTCCGCCGGCGCTCCGCTCCAGGCGCCGGTCAGGCGAGGTAGGGGCTCAGGCCCTGCCAGCAGAAGTCGGTCATGTAGCGCGCGGCGTCCTCGGCGGTCACCTCGGGATGCCAGGTCCGCCACTGGGCGAGCCGCTCGCACGCGCCGATGATGATCTCGGTGAACGCGGCGATCGCCGGCTCGCCCGCGTGCGGGGCGAAGGCGGCGAGCACCCCGGAGATCAGCTCGCTCTGCTGCCGGCGGGTCGCCTCCACCGCCTCGACGGTCTCCTGCGACCCGGCCGCCGGCTCGCGCAGCAGCATCGCGAACGACTTGCTGTGCGCGTCGATGAACCCGAAGTAGGCGGCCATCCCGCGCCACAGGATGTCCTTGGGGTCGGTGGCGCCCGCCATGGCCTTCTGCGTGACGTCCAGCAGCTCGGCCTTGGAGCGGCTCACGCACGCGACGAGCAGCCCGTCCTTGGAGCCGAAGTACTCGTAGAGCATCGGCTTGGAGACGCCGCAGCGCTCGGCGATCTCGTCCATCGAGGTGCCCTGGTAGCCGCGCTCGCCGAACACCTCCTCCGCCACGTCCAGCATCTGGCGCTCGCGCTCCGCGCGCGACATCCGGCGGCGGCGCTGCGGGCGGTGCGGTGTGGCGGCACTCACAGCGGAATCCTATCTGTTGGACCTACCGTCAGTAAGCTACTCCTAGTAACTTACTCCGAGTAGGTTACCGCGAGAGGACGGGATATGAGCGAGCGCGCCCCGGCGATCGTCATCATCGGCTCCGGCTTCGCCGGGCTCGGCATGGCCATCCGGCTGAAGCAGTCCGGCTTCCACGACTTCGTCATCCTGGAGAAGAGCGAGGCCCTCGGCGGGACCTGGCACGACAACACCTATCCCGGCTGCGCCTGCGACGTCCCGTCGCACATGTACTCCTTCTCCTTCGAGCTCAACCCGGGCTGGTCGCGGATGTTCGCCCCGCAGCCCGAGATCCGCTCCTACATGGAGCGCACCGCCGACAAGTACCGCGTCCGCGAGCACATCCGCTTCGGCAGCCACGTCGACAGCATGGAGTACCAGGACGACGAGCGCAGGTGGAACGTCGCCCTCACCGACGGGACCGTCCTCACGCCGCGGGCCATCGTCTCCGGCATCGGCGCCCTGCACATCCCCTCGTTCCCCGACCTGCCGGGCATCGAGAAATTCGAGGGCACCACCTTCCACTCCGCCGAGTGGGACCACTCCTACGACCTCACCGGGAAGCGCGTCGCCGTCATCGGGACGGGCGCGTCCGCGATCCAGTTCGTCCCGCAGATCGCGAAGAAGGCCGGGGAGCTGGTGCTGTTCCAGCGGACGCCGCCGTGGATCCAGCCCAAGCCCGACTTCACCTTCCCCAAGCCCGTCCGCACCGCGTTCGACAAGGTGCCCGGCGCCGCCCGCGCGTTCCGCAACGGCATCTACTGGGCCCTGGAGGCCCGCGCGATCGGCTTCACCATCGACCCGCGGCTGTCGTTCCCGCAGGAGAAGCTCGCCCGCCGGCACCTGGAGAAGCAGATCCCCGACCCGGAGCTGCGCGCCAAGGTCACGCCGGACTACACCATCGGCTGCAAGCGCGTCCTGCTGTCCAACGACTACTATCCGGCCCTCACCCGCCCGAACGTGACCGTCGAGACGTCCGGCATCGCCGAGGTGCGGGAGCGGTCCGTCGTCACGGAGGACGGCGAGGAGTACGAGGTCGACTGCATCGTCTACGGCACCGGGTTCAAGGTCGTCGACGCGCTCAACGAGCTGCGCGTCACCGGCCGCGGCGGCGTCAAGCTCCAGGAGATCTGGGCGGACGGCATCGAGGCGCACCGCGGCACCACGGTCCCCGGCATGCCGAACTTCTTCATGCTGCTCGGCCCGAACACCGGCCTCGGCCACAACTCCGTCGTCTTCATGATCGAGGTGCAGATCCAGCAGGTGCTCAGCTGCCTGCGGCTGCTGCAGGAGTCCGGCGCCGTCGCGATCGAGCCGAAGCCCGAGGCGTCCCGCCGCTTCAACGACCGGATGCAGCGGCGGCTGCGCCGCGCCGTCTGGAACGAGGGCGGCTGCAACAGCTGGTACCTCGACGACCAGGGCGTCAACCGGACGCTGTGGCCCGGCCACACCTTCGAGTTCTGGGCCGGCAACCGCAAGGCCAAGCCGGAGGAGTACATCCTCACGCGCTAGGCGGCGGCCCGGCCGGATGCGCGGGCGCCGGGGACGTGTTAGGCAGGGGCATGCCCAAGCCACTGATGCCGCGGCGCCTGCGCCGCATCAACAAGGCCGTCACGAACCGGGTGCAGGGCGTCTACGCGCCCTACCTGCCGCCGCTCGCGGTCATCGTCCACAAGGGGCGGACGTCCGGACGCGAGTACCGGACGCCCGTCACCGCGTTCCGCAGCGGCGACCGGCTCATCGTCGGCCTGCCGTACGGGGCCGACACCGACTGGGTGCGCAACCTGCTCGCCGAGGGGCGCGGCGGGGTGGAGCGGCTCGGCCGCGTCCGGCGGATCGCCCGCCCGCGCGTGCTCACCGCCGCCGACGCCGCCGAGCTGCCGCGGGCCGCGCGGGCCGTCGCGCGCTACATGGACGTGCTGGTCGTCGACCTGGAGGACTGACCCGGCCCGGACGGCGGGCTCGGCCGGCGGGCCCGGCCGGGCAGGCTCGGCCGGCGGGCCCGGACGGCTACTTCTCCGGCGCGAACATCGGCCGGAAGCCCGCGACGAGCTGCCGGACCACCGGCCGCTGCTCGTCGGGCGTGCGGCCGCGCAGGTCGTGGATCGGGTCGAGGCCGTCGTAGTAGGGCGCGAGCGCCAGGAACGGCAGCAGCGTGAGGATCATCGTGGCGAGGACCTGCAGGTCGGCGTCCTCGCGGATGCCGCCCTGCGCCTTCCACAGGTCCAGCGTCGGATGGATGACCTGCAGGTAGTGCTGGTTCGCGGTGTCGCGCACCACCGACCGGACGCTGTTGTCCAGCTCGAAGTTCGTCGCGGCGGTGACCGCGCGCTCCAGCGGGTGGTCGGCCATGTACTCGGTCCAGTCGCACAGCACGTCGAACAGCCACTCGTCGAAGGACTGGTCGAAGTCGACGCGGGCGATCCGCCGCTCCATCTCCTCGCGGATCCGGCGGGACGCCTCGTCGCAGACGAACGCGAAGAACTCCAGCTTGTCGCTGAAGTACTGGAACAGCGAGCCCTTGGCGATGCCGGCCTCGCGGGCGATGGTGTTGAGGCTGCCGGTGGAGTACCCGTGCTCTCCGAACTCGCGCATCGCCACCTCGAGCACCCGTTCCCGCTTGGCGACGTTGAGGCGGAACCACGTGGACGTTGGCATGGACCCCTTCGACTTTCCGTCAGGAACCGGTAACCCTGAGGTCAGGATAACCGTCCATCGCATCTCGTGTGAACCAAATGTCACTCTCGCGCGTCGGGTTCCGCGCCCGCGGCCGGCTCCAGGTACCGCAGCGTGAACTCGGCGGACGCGAAGTCGCCGCCCTGCGGGGTGCCCGGCCCGACGAACGTGTCCGGAATGCCGTGTTCGGCGGCGTCGTCCAGGGGCCGGTAGCCGAGCCGCTCGTCCAGTTCCCAGAACCGCCGCGCGTTCGCCGACACCGCGTACGCCGCGAGGAACCCCGGCGCCGGGACGGTCAGCGCCGCCAGCACGAAGCCGGCGCAGTCGCGGTGGCTCAGCCAGGTCGCCAGGTGCCGCGGCTCGTTCGGCGCCGCGTCGAGGCTGCCGATGCGCAGGCACACCACGTCCAGCTCGAACTTGTCGACGTACAGCCGCGCGAGCGCCTCCACCGCGACCTTGCTCACCCCGTACAGGCCGTCCGGGCGCGGCGGCATCTCCGCCGACACCGTCTCGGTGGAGGGGTACAGGCCGGTCAACCGGTTGCTGCTCGCCAGGACCACCCGCCGGACGCCGGTCACCCGAGCCGCCTCCAGCATCCGCTGCGTGCCGAGGATGTTGCCCTCGACCAGCTCGGGGAACGGCGCCTCGTCCCGCACCCCGGCGAGGTGGACGATCGCGTCCGCGCCCGCGACGATCTCCGCCGCGTCCGACAGGTCGGTGCGGTGCACCACCTCGTTCGGCGCCTCCGCCTCCAGCGGCACCCGGTCGGCGAGCACCAGCGTGCCCGCCGCCTCGCGCAGCGGCCCCCGCACGGCGGATCCGACCCGGCCCGCCGCCCCCGTCAGCACGATTCTTCCCAACGTCATGGTCAGCAGTGTTGCAGTGTTGATGCAAGGCCGGCCCAAGGGGCTCGCCTTCGGCTTCGCCTCACCGGTCGGATGGCGCGCTCGCGTGAGGTTCGCACCGTTGCGGGGCGGCTGTTCCGGTGCGCTTAGGTTGGTCGTATGTGCGTGTCCATGGACCAGGCCGCGTTCTCCGGGACGACGCTCTACGCGGGGCGGCGACACCATCCCGAGCACGGCCTCATCGAGGTGCTCGGGTACCAGAACACGGCCGTGAACCTCGCGGGCGGCCCGAACGCGATGCTGCTGCACGTTCCCGCGCGCGTCCTGACGCCGGAGAACTTCCTCGCGCTCCGGCAGGACGAGGCGGACGTGCTCAACCTGATGGTGGACGCGCTGACACCGGTGCCGGCCGCGACGATGGACTGGATGGAGGCCGACGGACCCGGCGTGCGGGTGTTCGACCACGACGTCTACACGGTCCTGCTGGCCGAGGACCCGACGCTGATCCCGGCGGCGCTGGACCGCGTCCCGCCGCACCGGAGGCCGCGCCCCGATCCCGAACTCATGGATTTCTACGCGACGCATTTCCCCCGGCACGTGATCATTCTCTGCTGCTTCGACAATGCCGACGCGCGCCGGGCGAAACCGCTGCTGATGTGGTACGAGCCGGACGATCCGGACCGCGTCGTCGTGCCCGCGCTCGACTGCCACACCGGCGGCGCGCCGCGCCTGGACGAGCCCGTCCGCACCGACCACTGGGTCGTCTTCGGCGCCGACGGCGCGTCCGGCGACGGCTGGGAGCCCGTCGCCTACCCCGGAAAAATGCGCTACAGCCTGCGCGAATACCTCCCGGACGCGGTGGCGGGGACGTACTTCTCGGGCGCCGCGCCGAACGGCGACTTCGCGATCGCCCACGACGACCTCCTCGCCGGGCGCCTCGACCGGATCGAGCGGCTCGCCCCTTCCTGACCCGCCGGTGCGCGCCGGTTGATAATCCGGGCCGGCGGCCGAGGGCGGTAATTCGTCGCTCGCTGACAACCTTTTCCGGGCGCCTTGAAAGGTCATTCGCCGCCTGATTCAGTCGTCCCGTTGACCGGGTCTCGACGGGTGGAGGTGGGGGCGGGTGCGGATGCGTTCACGGTCGGCCGGCGGCGCGGTGTTCGCGGGGCTCGGGGTGGCGGCGGTGCTCGCCGTGTCGGGCGCGTCCCCGGTGATCGCCGAGCCCGCGCCGTCCACCACCCCGTCCGGGGAGTCGCCGGCGCCGACCGACAGCCCGTCGCCGACCGACACCCCCACGCCGACCCCGACGGGCTCGCCGACGGACGACCCGACCACGCCGCCGCCGGACACCGGCTCGCCCACCCCCACGCCGCCGCACAGCTCCTCGCCGACGCCGTCGCACACGCCGACGCACGCCCCGGGCGACCCGCACGATCCGGGCACGCCGGCGAAGCCGGTGCTGTCGGTCGCGGCCACCGTGTCGTCGGCGACGGTCCGCCCCGGCGGCTCGATCACCGCCACCGTCCGGGTGTCGGCGTCCGGCGCCACCGCGTCCGGGACCGTGCTGCGGGCGTCGGCGACGGGCGGCGCGACGGCGACCCCGTCCGAGCAGGGCCTCGGCGGCGTCGGCGCGGGCGGGACGTCCGCGACGGTGACCGTCCGGGTCCCGTCCGGCGCGAAGCCGGGGACGATCCGGCTCACCGTGCGCGCGTCGGCGGCGCACGCGGCCGCCAGGACGCGGACCTACACGCTCGTCGTCACCGAACCGTCCGGCGCGCTGCCGCCGGGCATCAGCCCGGGCGCGCTGCCGCCCGGCGTCCCGCCGGTCACCCCGGAGGGCGTGCCGGGCGGGCTGACCGGCCCGGACGTCGTGCTGCCCCCGGTCGTCGGCCCGCAGACCGCGCCCGCGCCGATCGCCCCGGTGCCGGTCGCGAACCTGCGCGCGCTGCCCCGGGACTCCTCGAACCTCGACGACCTGACCGCCCTGCAGGCCGGCGTGCTCGCCGCGATGGCGTCCTCGGTGACGCTGCTGCTGCTCAGACTGCGGCTGGCCCGCCGGGAGGGCGTCTCGCCCCGGCGGCCCGGCCGCCTCCACCTCCGCCTCCACGTCCGCCGTGCCCGTCCCCGCCTCGACGGGCCGCCGGTGCGGCCCCTCCCGGCGCGGCCGGGGCGGCCCCGGCCGAGACCAGCCCCCGCGCCGCCCGCGGCGGCG
>NZ_JBEYYT010000120.1:0-24043 GCF_040645715.1 Spirillospora sp. NPDC046719
GCTCGACGCGCCCGCGCATGCCGCGCAGCCCGAACCCGGACGCGACCGCCTCCGGGTCGAAGCCCCGGCCGTCGTCGGCGACCGTCAGCCGCGCCGCGTCCGGCGCGAACTCCAGCGACATCCACACCGACCGCGCGCCCGCGTGCTTGCGGACGTTCGCGAGCGACTCCTGCGCCACCCGCAGCAGCACCACCTCCGCCGCCGGGCCGAGCGGCCGCTGCTCGCCCTCCACGTCCAGGTCGACGGGCAGCGCGAAGTCCGCGGCGAGCCGCCGCAGCGCCTCCGCCAGCGACCCCGCCGCCAGCGCGGGCGGCGCCAGCGCCGCGACCAGCCCCCGCGTCTCGGCGAGGTTCTCCCGCGCCGTCCGCGCGACCAGCTCCAGGTGCCGGTTCGGCCCGACCTCCGCCTCGGCCGCCTGCACCAGCATCACGATGCTGGTGAACCCCTGCGCGATCGTGTCGTGGATGTCGCGGGCGAGCCGCTCCCGCTCGGCGAGCACGCCCGCCTCCCGGCTCACCTCCGCCAGCTCGTCCCGGGTGCGGTCCAGCTCGTCGATCAGCCGGGCCCGCTCCCGGTTCTGCGCGCTGAGCCGGCCGATGAACGTGGCGAGCAGCGCGCTGCACGCGATGCCGACCAGCATCATCACCAGCGTCAGCGTCACGCCCGCGCCGGACGCCACCATCGCCGACCCGACCGCGCCGGAGAACAGCACCATCATCAGCACGAACCCGCGGGCCGTGCCGTACACCATGTAGACCTGCGGGGCGAGGGCGGCCAGCCCCGTCGACGTCACCGGCGCCAGCAGCGTCGCCGGCACGAACATCAGCACCAGCGCCGCCGCGTACAGCCGGCACCCGGGCCGCCGCTCCTCGCGGGACCGCAGCGCCTTCCGCCCGACCGCCACGTACGCCGTGCTCAGCAGCACCAGCAGCAGAATCGCCGCCGACCGCCGCCCCGGCGGAAGCCCGTCCGCCGCCGTCGCCGCGATCGTGCCGACCAGCACCAGCGCGAAGTAGGCGTCCCAGAAGGGGTACGACCGGTACCAGACGTCCTCCGCCCGCGCCGCCGCCGGGTCGCCACCGCTCATGTCCTGTCCGCTCCCCCGGGCGTGCCGCGCGGCCCGTCCGCCCTGTCCACCGACCGGTGGATAGTACTGCCGCCCCGCCACCGGAAGCATTGCGGGCATGAACAACAACCCCGTCCGGGCCGCCCTGTTCGTCCTCACGATCCTCTACGGGCTCCTCATCGCCCTCCTCGCCGTGCTCGACACCCCCGCCCTCGGCCTCGTCGCCGCGATCGGCGGCGTGCTGCTCGGCCTCGGCTGGGCGTTCGCCGGCCGCTTCACCCGCGGCCGCGCCTGACCCCCGAGCCGACGGCCCTCCGCGCGGACGCCATCGCAGGGGCGGCGTCCGCGCCGGTCAGGGCCACCGGCCCTCGGCGTACAGCCCGATCAGCGCCGCGTGCGACAGGGGCTTGGACAGGTCGTCCACGTCCCCGTTGACGGTGTAGTCGAGCAGCACCACCTCGCCGAGCCGCCGCACCTCCTCGACCAGGTCCGCGACCCTGTTCTCCAGCACCCACCGGTACGCGGGCAGGTAGATCTCCCGGCGCGCCCGCCCGTACGGCAGCAGCTCGTCCCCTTCGAGCCCCGCCCGGTGCCCGCGCACCGTCCCGTACTTGCGGACCGTCCGCTTGATGCCCTTCATCGACGTGATCGCCAGCCGGGCCGGGTCGACGTCGGTGCCCTCGAACACCTTGAGCGCCTGCCAGATCCCCTCGACCGACGCGCCCGTCACCCCGTCCGAGAACGGCACCGGTATGCCGCCGTGCGGGTAGAACGGGCTGAACCGCACCCACGGCTGGGCGCCCCGCGACGTCACGTCCAGCACCACCGCGCCCGGCCACTCCGCCTCCACCGACGCCGGCGCCCGCCGCCGGCTCGCCACATGAATCCCCACCCGAGCAGGCTCCCACCCACCACCGACATTCCCACCGGACGCCTAGCGGCGGCTCA
Source organism: Spirillospora sp. NPDC046719 (assembly GCF_040645715.1). NCBI lineage: Bacteria > Bacillati > Actinomycetota > Actinomycetes > Streptosporangiales > Thermomonosporaceae > Spirillospora > Spirillospora sp. NPDC046719. Next base: position 2,015 of record NZ_JBEYYT010000120.1, read on the forward strand.
CTGCGAACCGGATGGGGCGCGGCTCAGGTCGACGACGCAGAAGAGGTTGCCGTCGGGGTCGGCGAGGACGACGAAGTCGGGGTCAGGCGGATACAGGTCCCAGTCGACACGGCTCGCGCCGAGCCCGACCAGCCGCTCGACCTCGGCCTCCTGCTCGGCGGTGCTGTCCACGAACAGGTCGAGGTGCAGGCGCGGGCGGGGTTCGGCGGGCGACTCGCTGCGCATCAGCCCGAGGGCCCGTCCCGACCCGTCCGCGTGGTCCAGCGTCCGCCAGTTCGGGCTCTCCCAGTCCGGGACGGCCACGAGATCCAGCGCCGCCGTCCAGAACGCCACGGCACGCGCGAGGTCGGTCACACCGATCACCGGAAAGCCCAGACGCAGCATGAACGCGAGTCTAGGGCCGGTGCCGTGGCGCCGCCCCGCCGCGGCGGTGTATGCATGAGGGCCAAATGGATATCGAGGATCTGTCGGACGCGGAACGAGCGCTCTGGGACGCGTTCCCGAACGCGGGCAAGGTCGATCTGACCGGGACCGGGGAGGCGGTGCGCGGCGAGGTCGTCTCGGCGCTGCTGCTGGGCGCCCGCCCGGCCGACGCGGGGCAGGTCCCGGCGGTGCGGCTCACGGGCGCGCGGATCACCGGCGTGCTCGACCTGTCCTTCGCCGAGGTCCGGTACGCGGTGCTGATGCGCGACTGCGTGTTCGACGAGCCGCCCGCCCTCTACGCCACCCGGATACGGCAGTTCAGCCTGACCGGCTCCCGGCTGCCGGGCCTCGCCGCCTCGGACTCGCAGGTCGACGGCCTGCTGTGGCTGCGCAACTGCCGCATCGACGGCCCGCTGCAGCTCGTCGGCACCCGGATCGACGGGACGCTGTCGCTGCGCGCGGCCCGCCTCGCGGACGTCGAGGCGTACGCGCTGACCGTCGCCCGCAACATCGACGCCGCCGACGCCGAGGTCACCGGCGAGGTCATGCTGCAGGGCGCGCACGTCGGCGGTACCTGCGTGCTCGACGGCGCGCGCCTGTCCAACCCCGGTGCCGTCGCGCTCGACGCGGAGGGGATCGAGCTGCCGTCCGGGCTGCACGCGCGGGGCCTCACCGCCGACGGCGAGGTCCGCCTGCCGGACGCGCGGATCGGCCGGCGTCTCGTTCTGACGGGTGCCCGGCTGTCCAACCCGGGCGGTACGGCCCTCGACGCCGACCGCGCCCGGATCGACGGGGCCGCCGTCCTGGACGGAGGGTTCCGCGCCGAGGGCAAGGTCGGCATGCGCTCCGCGGCGATCGGCGGCACCCTCCTGCTCAGCGGCGCCGAGCTCGACGCTCCCGGCGGCACCGCGCTGAACGCGCGGCTGATCACCGTCGGCAGCAGCCTGCGCGCCGCGAACGGGTTCCGGACCCGCGGCCGGGTCTGCCTGGACTCGGCGACCGTCCAGGGCACGGCCGACTTCGCCGGCGCGCACCTCAGCGACCCCGGCGGCGAGGCGCTCGGCCTGTGCCGCGCCGAGGTCACCGGCGGCCTCGCCGGCGAGGGCCTGCGCACCGAGGGCGAGATCCGCCTGATCGACTCGGTCTTCGGGGCGAGCGTCGAGCTGGACGGCGCGCAGCTGTCCAATCCCGGCGGCCGATCGCTCATCGGTTACGGCCTGACCATCAGCGGCGTCCTGAACTGCCGCGCCGGGTTCACCGCGACGGGCCGGATGTCCCTCGCCGGTGCCCGCGTCGGCGAGCTCGGCTTCGACGACGCGACGATCAGCGGCTACGACGACCTCGCGCTCGGCCTCCGGCGCGTACGGGCGGACATGCTCTGGTTCTCGCGCTGCACGCTCACCGACGGGACGGTCGACCTGCGGCACGCCCGCATCGAGATCCTCCGCGACGACCCCGCCCGCTGGCCCGCCCGCCCCCAGCTCGACGGGTTCGTCTACCAGGCCATCGACAAGCCCGGCCCGCTCGCCGCCCGCCTCGCCTGGCTGGACGCCGCCGACGGCTACCACCCGCAGCCCTACGAGCAGCTCGCGGCCGTCTTCCAGGGCATGGGCCGCGACGCCGAGGCCCGCACCGTCCGCCTGGCCAAGCAACGCCGCCGCCGGCGCACCCTCCCGCCCCTTGCCCGCGCCTGGGGCGTCGCCCAGGACTGGACCGTCGGCTACGGCTACCGTCCGCTCCGCGCGGGAATCCTCTTGGCCGCTCTCCTCGCGATCGGAACCGTGCTGTTCGCCGCGCACCACCCCGTCCCCCTCAAGAAGGACGAGGCGCCCGCCTTCAACCCGTTCCTCTACACCCTCGACCTGCTCCTGCCGATCATCAGCTTCGGCCAGGAGCCGGCCTTCAACCCGCGCGGCCCCTACCAGTGGCTCGCGGCCGCGCTGATCGCGTCCGGCTGGATCCTCGCCACGACGATCGCCGCTGGCATAACCCGCGTCCTCTCCCGCCAGTAACGAAAAAGGGCCCCGTCCCAAAGGGACAGGACCACAAGAAGAAAACCCCACCTGCAACCAGGAGGGGGGTGGGGGCGAAGCCCTCACATCGGGTGTCCGGGGATCGCCCCGAGCACGCCACCCCGCTTCGGCTCCCGCGATTGGACTCGAACCAATAACCTGCCGGTTAACAGCCGGCTGCTCTGCCGATTGAGCTACGCGGGATCGTGCGTCCGGCGGGGCCTCAGCCCCTGCCAGCGCGTCTAGGTTAGCGCATGTGCGGGGCTGTTCGCGCACGCGTCGCGGGTGGGGGCGGCGTTCTCGGGTATGGAGGGTGAACGATCGGCCCCCAAAGGGAGTGAAGATGAAGTCGCGCATGATGTTCATGGCAGGCGCCGCGATCGGCTACGTCCTCGGGACGAAGGCCGGACGGGAACGCTACGAGCAGATCAAGCGCCTCTCGCGGCAGGTGTCGGAGAACCCCAACGTGCAGGAGGCCGCGGGCATGCTGCGCGCCAAGGGCGGCGAGTTCGCCGGTGCGGCGCGGGAGAAGGCCGGCGAGATGGCCTCGACCGCGAAGGAGAAGGTGCCGCAGCAGAAGTCCGGCCGGCACCAGGCCGAGGACGAGCCGAAGGTCTATCCGGGCTAGAGGCCCGTCTGGCGGCGCAGGGCCTCGAGGACCTGCTCGGCCTGGGCGCGCAGGCCCGGGTCGTCGGGGTCGAGGCCTGCGTCGAAGACGAACGTCCAGCGGACGTCCCCGCCTGTGGCGGGGCGCCGGCCCGCTATGCGTACCTTCCCGCCCCCGGGGAGGTGCGCCTGGTGGGTGACCGCGATGGTGGCGGTGACGCGTTCCCGGACGGTCTCGGGGACGGAGCCGGGCTCGGTGAGGCGGACGTGGTGCTCGGCGCCGCCGGAGGTCTCCTCGACGTGCAGCCAGCCGTCCTTCCAGGTGGCCTGGTCGACGCGCTCCCACGGGATGCGGGCGAAGCCGCCGGACGGGGCCGGGACGTGCAGGGCGGCGGTGGTGGCGACCACGTGGGAGCCGCCGCGGGTGGGGGCGGACGCGAGGACGCGTTCGCCGCGTTCGATCGTGAGCGCGTCGCGGACCGCGGAGGGCAGGTGGCCCCGGAGTAGGCGCATGCCCCCACGGTAGGCGATCAGGCGGCCTGCGGGGCGCGGCGGGCCCCGAGCAGGTCGAGGACGAGGGCGGCGGACCAGGAGTAGTCGTGGCTGCCGCGTCCGGTGCCGTCGAAGGGGTCGAAGAACTCGCGGAACCCGGACTGGCGGACGAGCCGCATCGTGGAGCCGTACAGCAGGTCGGCGACGACGGGGAGGCCGTGGGCGAGGGCGCCGTACCAGATCAGCCAGTTCGTGCTGACCCAGGTGGGGCCGCGCCAGTAGCCGCCGCGGTCGAAGGCGGGCGCCTGGATGTCGCAGGTGGGGACGGGGTATCCGGCGGCGCCCGCGAACCGGGCGGACAGCAGCAGGTCGACGAGGTTGCGGACGTGCGCGGCGGGCAGCTCGGGGTCGAGGAGGGGGCCGAAGGAGCCGGCGGTGATGACGGGCAGGAGCCGGTCGTCGCGCAGGTCGCGGGCGCGGAAGCAGCCGGTGTCGGCGTCCCAGAGGCGGTCGAGGAGGGCGGCGTGGACGCGCTGCGCGGCCTCCAGGTGCGGGGCGGGGTCGGCGCCGACGATCCGGGCGACCTCGGCGAGGGCGTGCGCGGAGGCGAGGAAGGTGGCGTTGACGAGCGGGTCCTCGACCGCGAACGGATGGGATTCGCGCAGGTAGTCGGGCCGGTAGCCGGCCTCGCGCATGAGGGCGACGAGCCGGACGTAGCGGTCGTAGTCCTCGCCGGTGGGCAGGGCGCGGGAGCGGTGCGCGGGCGCGTAGGCGCTGGGCGGGAGCTGGAGGGCGCCGAGGGGACGGTCCCAGGCGGGGCTGTTGTCGAGGCCGGACTCCCAGGGGTGGCAGATGGCGATGAGGCCGCTGGAGCCGAGGTCGCGGGCGGTGGTGAGGTAGCGGTGCTGCGCGGCGAGCATCGGGTAGAGGCGGGCGAGGAAGCCGCGGCTGCTCTCCCCGTCGGGGGCGCATTCGTGCAGGCGGAGGGCGACGAGGGCGTGCACCGGCGGCTGGGTGAGCCCGGAGGTCTGGACGCCGCGGGGCGCCGCGCGCTGCTCGGTGCTGCGCCACAGCTCGGGGCCGGGGAAGAAGGCGTGCCGGGCGAGGGTCGTGTTGAACACGATGTGCGGGAGCATGCCGTCGGCCCACTGGCCGCGGAAGAGCGACAGCAGCTCGGTCTCGGCGCGCTCGGGGCGGTGCCGGGCCAGGCCGAGGCTGATGAAGGCGGAGTCCCAGCTCCACTGGTGGGGGTAGAGGCCGGGCGACGCGGCGGTCGCGGTCCCGGTCCAGTTCGCGTCGAGGACGCGGGCCGCGGCCTTCCACAGGGCGGTCTCGTCGCCGGTGAGACGGGAGCTCATGCGCTCAGGGGTACCTCCTCGCGACGGCGGGAGCGGGGTCCTAGTGTGATTGTGACCCGCGATCGCGGCCCCGGCGAGCCCCCGGGCGGCGTCGTTTGTCGACGGCCGGGTCCGGTCAGCGGTGATTTTCCACCCGGTGCAGCAGCCAGTCCGTGATCTCCTGGCCGGCGGCGACGCCGCGGGACGCGGTGACGGCCGTGGCCGGGGAGGTCCAGCCGGCGTCGTGGAGTTCGCCGTGCGCGGGACGGATCGACGCGCGGGCGGCTTCGAGGAGTTCGGCGTCCAGCAGCGAGTCGCCGGCGGCGAGCGTCGCGGACGCGCCGGTGCGGCGGGCGACCTCGGCCGCCGCGGCGGCCTTGGTGAGGCAGGCGGGCAGGCAGTAGACCTTGCGGCCCTGCAGGGACGTCCGCCAGCCGCGTTCGGCGCACCAGCCGGCGAGGTCGTCGACCCAGCCGGGCGGGAGGGCCGTGCGGTCGACGACCGTGTAGGCGAACAGGTCGGACGCGGTACGCCGTTTCAGCACGAACTCCCCGCCGGTCCGGACGAGGCGGTCCTGGATCTCGGCGAGCGGCGCGCATCCGTCCGCGATGCGGGCCCGCACGGACGCCGCCCATGACGGGTCGTCCTCGCCGTCCACGAGGAGGTGGCCGCCGTTCGCACAGATCGCGTAGGCGGGCGGTTTCTCCAGCAGGTGGACGCGCCGGTACTGCTCGGGTGTCCGCGTCGTCGTCGGGACGAACACGGCGGACGCGGCGAGGGTCTCCAGTGTGCGCGCGGCCGCCTCCGTCATGTAGGAGAGGGGGGCGCCCTGGTAGAACTCGACGCAGACGAGGCGCGGCATGGTCTCGTCCGGTCCGTCCAGCGCGAACGCGGCCTGCGAGTAGATGAGCGTACGGTCCAGGTCCGAGCACACCAGCACGGTCACTGGACGGCCCCCTTGCCGAAGCGCTGGTGGATGAGCCCCATGCACGCGTAGGGGAACGCGTCCGGCTCGACGTCCACGACGGGCACGCCGCGTTCGCTTGCCAGGAGCCTGATGTGCGCCAGTTCGGGGCCTGCGTCCGCGCGCGCGAGGACCTTCCATGGGACGCGGCGCAGCAGCACCCGCGTCGTCTCCCCGATGCCCGGCTTGACCAGGTTGAGGTCGTCGATGCCGTGCCCGGCGGCGACGCCGCGGACCGCCTCCCATCCCGACCAGTCGGGTTCGCGGTCGGACGCCCGCCGGTCCGGCGCGTCCTTCGCGACCCGCTCCGCCACGTCCGCGAAGCGCGCGCAGACGGTGTCGAGGAACAGCGCGGACACGTCGTCGGCGGCCAGCTCGGCGTAGAACTTGGCGCCGTGGAAGTCGCCGGGGCCGATCAGCTCGGTGTTCAGGACGGTCCGGCTGACCAGCCCGGACACGGTCGAGTTCAGGCACGCGGACGGGATCAGGAAGTCGTCGCGGGTGCCGTACAGCGGAGTGCAGCGGCCGGGATCGGCGAGGACGGCGAGATCGGCGGGGAACCCGGTCCCGGCGAGCGCGGCGGTCAGCTCGCGCGTGATGGCGCCCTTGCCCGTCCAGCCGTCCACGAACATGACCGCGGACGGGTCGTGCCGCGCGGCGAGGTATCGCAGCGCGACGGTGTCGATGCCCCGGCCCCGGACGATGCTGACCGCGTAGTGCGGCAGGTCCAGCCCGTGCGCGAACCGTGCCCAGCGCCGCACCAGGATCCCGATGGGGGTGCCCGCGCGCGCGAGCGACACCACGACGGCGTCCGGGCCGCGCTCGGCGATGATCTGCTCGGCGACCAGCCCGGTCGCGTAGGCGAGCCGTTCCGCGGACGCCTCCAGCGCCTCCTCGAACAGCCGCCGGTACTCGGGGCCCGGCTGGTACTCGACGGGCAGCGACTCGGCGTAGTGGGCGCGGCCCGCCTGGATCGCGGCCTCGCGCTTCTCCGTGGGCGCCTCCAGGCGCGCGCCCGACAGGTCCTTCAGCAGCCACGCGACGTCCTCCGCCCGGTAGCTGCCGAAGTCCGGCCCGTACAGCGGCCTCACTTGTCACCCCTATGGGACGGCACGGTCACGACCACCACCGGCGCGAGCGCGCGCAGACGCGCCACCAGTCCACTGGCGAGCGCCTGGGTGTCGCCTACGTCGTCCACCACGAACACGATGCGGTCGAACGGCGGGCGGCCCGTGGCGGGAGCGACGTTGTAGGCGTACCGCTCCCCCGGGCCGTCCGCCGGGTCGTCGTGCGCCGGGAACGCGAGCCGGGTGCGGATCGCGTACCCCGGGTCGTCCACGGCCAGGACGGGCGAGCGGGTCGTCGTGGAGTACCGGACGTCCAGGCCCGGGGACGCGTCGGCGAGCGCCTCCGCCAGCCGCAGCGGCGCGTACATCAGCTCCTCGAACCCGAGCACGAGCACGCGGGACGCGCCGTCCCCGAGTTCCACGGCCACGGCGTCGGCCAGGCGCGGCAGGTCCTTTTCCAGCGCCGTGCGATGTTCGGGCAGGAACCCGTGGCGGCCGCCGTCGGGCACGCCGTGCGGCCAGTCGAGCCGCACGCGCGCGACACCGAACGCCGCGCCCCCACCCGACGCCGCAGCCCCACCGGCTGGCGCGTCCCCGCCGAACGCCGCGTCCCCGCCGGCCCGCGCGGAATCGGCGGACAGCTCGGAAACGATCCGCGTGCCCTTCTCCAGGACGTCGTCCGGCAGTTCCACCCGTCCTCCGGCAAGGGAGACGGCGTCGATGCGCGTGCCCAACCGCGCGGCGAGCTCGTCCACGCGCGCGCGGTCGGACGCGCCGCGCAGGTCGACCAGCGCCGCCAGGACGTAGTGCCTCCGTGGACGCAGCGCGTGCAGCGTGGAGATCGTGTTCAGGACCGTCTGACCTGTGGAAAGCTCGTCGTCCACCAGGACGAGCGGGACGTCCCGGTCGAGCGCCACCGGGTCGGACGGCAGCAGCAGATGGCTCGTCGCGTGGCTGTGCTCCTCCTCGAAGCCGCCGTACGCGGCGAAGCCCGGCACCGGACGGCGCGTGGAGTGCAGGTAGTAGGCACCGCCCAGGGCGTCAGCCACCGAATGCCCCAGGGCGGTCGCGGTCTCCGCATAGCCGAGGACTATGGCGTCCACAGGCGGACGCGGTTCCCGCAACGCGTCGCGCAACGCCGCGGGGGCACCCGGCGCGCCCGCCAAGGCGTCCTTGAGCAGAACCGACGGAACGGACGTCGCCTCGTCGCGCAGGCGCGCGCGCACGAGCTCGCCCAGCAGCAGTCCCGACCCGTACACCAGCCGGGGATCGGTCGGGACGTGCTTGCCGAGCACCGCCGAGACCAGCAGATGCGCGCGCCTCGGGTTGCGGCGGACGGCGAGCCCCACCATCGACGCCAGCCCGGCCCCCACCGGACGGTCGCCGTCCACCAGCCGCACGCCGAGCCGTGACGTCACCCACGCCCCCGGCCACACCGGCTCCCCGGACCGCACAGCGTCGACGCCCCTCAGCGCCTCCTCAAGCCGCTCCGTCATCGGCGGTCCGCCGCTTCAAGGAGCTCGACGAACGTCACGTCCCGCGCGGCTACGCCGAACACGCGCGCGCGCAGCATCAGCCGTTCCGCCCAGGCGCGATGCGGTTTCGCCTCGTTCATCTTGTTCGCGTACGAACTGGCCATCGCGCCGCCGCCCGCGTACCCCAGGATGTCGGCGGCGTCGCAGTACTCCTCGTGCGTCACGACGGACAGGGCGTGTACGGCCGCCACGTGGGTCGGGTGGATGACCGTCTTGCCCGTCAGGCCATTGGCCTTGTCCAGATGCACTTCGCGGATCAGCCCGTCCAGGTCAGAGGTGATGAGGCGCTGCCGCAGCGGCGCGGCCCGCAGCGCCTCGAACGGCGACTGCCGCAGCTGCGGCTTGAACATCCGCTCCCCCGCCGAGAAGTACTCCCAGACCGGGCCGGTCACCACGAAGCCGCTGCCGTCCGCGCGGCCGAGCACGTTGACGATGTCGGTGATCGCCGCGGCGACCGGCCGGATGTCGTAGATCGTCAGGTCGGGCGGGCGGCGCAGCCCGTACGCCGCCGACATGTCGGTGGCGCCGATCCGCACCGCGAGGACCCGGTCGCGGTGCTTGGCCAGCAGCCGCGCCACGTCGTGCAGCACCTCGGTGCGGCTCTCGCTGTGCACCGCCTCCGGGCTCTCGAGCACCGGCATCGCCAGCAGCGGCAGCCCGGTGCGGGCCGCCGTGTCCTCCAGCGCGTCGAGGAACGCTCCACCGGACGGCGCCGTGAACTTCGGCAGCACGAACCCGCTGACCAGCTCGGCCGCGGGCCCCAGCCGGGCGGCGATGTCGCCGATCTGCCGGGGATCGCGGACCCGCACGAACAGCAGCGGCACGCCGTCGACGGACCGGCCGCCGTCCCGCTCCCCGCGGCCGTCCCGGTCGTCCGCGCGCCGGGCGTGCAGGTCCCGGAGCTGCGCGACCAGGTTGGCCTCCGCCTCCGGGACCTCGTCGTCGCCGATCGCGTCCTCCAGGCACACGACCATGCTCATCACGCCGCGCCGCGCCGCCTTCTCGATGTCGCCCGCGAGCTCGGGACGCGTGGCGGGGCAGTACAGGGTCGCGCCGAGCGCCACCGCCAGCACCGCCGGGTCGTCGTGCCGGCCGAACGGGCGGGGATGCCGGTAGAACAGGTGCTTCCGGTAGGCGGCGTCGATGTGATCAAAGTGCCGCATGCCGGCCTCGCGTCAGCACGGGCATCGCGTCATCGCGGCACCGCGGTCACCGGTGCACCCGTCACAGGTGCCTCCCACGTCACAGATGCCTTCCGATCACAGATGAACCGACACGGCCGGCAGCAGGTGCTGGAAGGTGCGGCCCGACGCGGTCGCGCCGATCGCGGTCATCGACCAGCCCTCGCCGTCCCGCGACACCTTCGCCATGATCTGCGCGTTGTGCTGCCCGGCCCCGCTCAGGTCGTACCGCGCGATCTCCTGCCCGGTCGTCTCGTCCACCAGCCGGCAGAACGCGTTCTCGATCTGCGAGAAGTCCTGCCCGGTGAAGGAGTTCACCGTGAACACCAGCTGCGTGACGTTGGCCGGGACGTTCTGCAGGTCGACGTTGATGACCTCGTCGTCACCCTCGCCCGCGCCGGTCAGGTTGTCGCCGGTGTGCTGGACGGACCCGTCCTTGCTGCGCAGCTGCCGGAACCACACCGCGTCGGCGAGGTTGCCGCTCGCGTCGAACAGCAGGCAGGACGCGTCCAGGTCGATCGACTGGGCCTTGCCCTTGCCGAACAGCCCCTTCTTCGCGACGGCGTCCCAGCCCAGGCCCATCCTGACCCGGGTGAGGGTGCCGCCGCCGGGCTTGGCCAGCGAGACCTTCTGCCCCTTCTGCAGCGAAATCGTCATCGTCGGCTCCTTTGGTGATGATGAGCGGTCGTCGCGGGGTGTAGGCGGTACGGGTGTAGGCGGTACCGGTGCACGGACGGTACGGGTGCGGATGCGTAAGGGTACGGGCGGTCCGGGAGTGAACGGGTAAGGGTGTCGGACGGTCAGGGTCCTCGGACGGTCAGGGTGTCGGACGGTATGGGTGCGGACGGTGCACCGTGCGCGGGTGCACCGCCCCGTCGGACCCCGGCCGGGCGGCCGGATCAGACCTTGCTGGAGTGCAGCGGCTTGTCGTCGCCCGCCGCGGCGGACGCGCGGTCACCGCCCCGGTTCCGCACCACGGAGCTGATGAACGCGGCGATGATCAGGCCCGCGCCGATCCCGCCGGTGAGCCACTCGGGGACGTGCCGGCCGATGCTGACCAGCATGCACACCGCGAGCGCGCCGATCGCCCAGTGGGCGCCGTGCTCGAGGTAGATGTACTCGTGCAGGGTGCCCTTGCGGACCAGGAACACCGTCAGCGACCGGATGTACATGGCGCCGATGCCGAGGCCCAGCGCGATGATGATCGGGTCGGTGCTGATGGCGAACGCGCCGATGACGCCGTCGAAGCTGAACGAGGCGTCCAGCACCTCCAGGTAGAGGAACAGGAAGAACCCGGCCTTGCCGGTGGCCAGCGCCAGCGAGCTCGGCCCGGACCGGGCCGGCGCCCGCTCCGCGGCGGGCTCGGCGTCCCCGTCCTCGTCCCCGTCCTCGTCGTCCTCCTCGGTCGCCTCGGAGAACAGCTCGCCGAGCCCGTTCACCAGGATGTAGGTGACCATGCCCAGCACGCCGGCGATCATGACCTGGCCCGGCTCGTCGGCGAACAGCCCCGCGGTGAACGCCAGCGCCCCGCCCGCGACGACCACCGAGAGCTGGTCCAGCTTGCCGATCCGCTGCAGCGGCGCCTCCAGCCAGGGCAGCCACTTGTCGGCCCGCTCCTCGAACACGAAGTCCAGGAACAGCATCAGAAGGAACATCCCGCCGAACGCCGCGATCATCGGATACGCGTCGTTCATCAGGTGGTGGTACTTGTGGGGGTCGTTCAGCGCCAGGTCGAACGCCTCGACGGGGTTCAGCTTGGCGGTGATGCCGACGATCAGCAGCGGGAAGACCAGCCGCATGCCGAACACCGCGATCGCGATGCCGACGGTCAGGAAGATCTTCTGCCAGAACGGGCTCATCCGGTCCAGCACCTTGGCGTTGACCACGGCGTTGTCGAACGACAGTGAGATTTCCAGCACTGCGAGGACGGCGACCAGGGCCAGCCCGGTCCCGCCGTCGTAGAGGGCGGCGACCAGCAGGCCGAGGACCGTGATGCCGAAGGCCCATCCGAAGGTGCGAAGAATCATGCGCGTATTTCTCTGAGAGTGGACGCCCGGCCCGGCCGGCCGTCCTGCGGGGCGGCGGCCGTCAGCCGACGTTGACGCCGAAGTCCATGGCGATGCCGGCCAGGCCGGAGGCGTAGCCCTGGCCGACGGCCCGGAACTTCCACTCGGCGCCGTGCCGGTACAGCTCGCCGAAGACCATGGCGGTCTCGGTGGAGGCGTCCTCGGTCAGGTCGAAGCGGGCGAGCTCGCTGCCGTCGGTCCGGTTGACGATCCGGATGAAGGCGTTGCGGACCTGCCCGAAGTTCTGCTGCCGGTTGTCGGCGTCGTAGATCGACACCGGGAACACGATCCGGTCGCAGTCCGGCGGCACGGCGGTCAGGTCGACGTTGATCGACTCGTCGTCGCCCTCGCCCTCGCCGGTCAGGTTGTCGCCGGTGTGCTCGACCGAGCCGTCCGGGCTCTTCAGGTTGTTGAAGAACACGAAGTGCTGGTCGGAGATCACCTTGCCGGACGGGCCGAGCATCAGCGCGGAGGCGTCCAGGTCGAAGTCGGCGCCGGTGGTGGCGCGCACGTCCCAGCCGAGGCCGACGGTGACGGCGGTCAGATTGGGCGCGGCCTTCGTCAGCGAGACGTTGCCGCCCTTGGCGAGTGAGACTCCCATGTTCGGGCCACTCCCTTCCCGGGGGTAGAGGTCGTTCAGATGTTGACGCCGAAGTCCATCGCGATGCCCGCGAGGCCGGACGCGTAGCCCTGCCCGACCGCGCGGAACTTCCAGTCGGCCCCGTTGCGGTACAGCTCGCCGAAGACCATCGCGGTCTCCATGGACGCGTCCTCGGTCAGGTCGTAGCGGGCCATCTCGGACCGGTCGCCCTGGTTGAGGACCCGGATGTAGGCGTTGCGGACCTGGCCGAAGTTCTGCCCGCGGCTGTCGGCGTCGTAGATCGACACGGCGAACGCGACCCGCTCGGCCTCCGCGGGCAGCGCGCCGAAGTTCACGTTGATCTGCTCGTCGTCGCCCTCGCCGGCGCCGGTGGTGTTGTCACCGGTGTGCTCGACGCCGCCGTCCGGGGTCCGCAGGTTGTTGAAGAAGACGAAGTGCTGGTCGGTGAGGATCTTGCCGGAGGCGTCCAGCACCAGCGCCGACGCGTCGAGGTCGAAGTCGGTGCCCGTCGTGGTGCGCAGGTCCCAGCCGAGGCCCACCGTCACGGCCGACAGGCCGGGGGCCTGTTTCGTGAGCGAGACGTTGCCGCCCTTGCTGAGACTGACTCCCACGGCGTTCCTCCAAGATCGCATGACGTACCGGACGCCGGGCAGGCGTCTCGCTATATCGACGCAGCAGCGATGCTATCCGTTCCATCCGTTGTGGACGCATTACGCGAGAACTCCTGGACTGCGCGAGACTGGGCATGAGGACGAAGGGAGGCGGCGTTGCGGGGACCGGGCGACCAGCGGCGGCGCGGCAGGGGCGGTCAGGCCGCCGACGCGGCGATCCAGGCGCGCGAGGCGGCCGCCACCGCCTTCTACGACATGGACCAGGCGCAGAAGTTCCTCGACGGGCGCGTCACCGTGTTCGAGGATCTGGACGCGGGCGCCGCCGCGCCCGTCCGGCGGGAGTTCGCCGGTCTCTCGGAGGCCGCCGACGCCGCCTCCGTGGCCTACATCTCCGTCCTGGACGCGCACGATCTCGACGACCGGGAGCGGTCGCCCGCCGAGTACGACGCGGCCCGCCGCGCGTTCATGGCGTCCACCGAGCGGCTGCAGCAGATCACCCGGAACCTGAACGGGTTCGCCGAGCGGCTCGCGCCGCGGATGGCGCGGCTGGAGGCGGCCCTCGACCAGCTTCCGCCGCGCCTCACCGCCGCCCGGGACGCCGTCGCCGCTGCCGAGACCGCCGTGCAGGCGGCCCGGGCGTCCGGGATGGACGCCTCCGACCCCGAGGCGGAGCTGGCGCGGGCGAAGGAGGCCCTCGCGCTGCTGAGCTCCCAGGGGCTCGGCGGGCTCGGGCTGGACGGGGCCATGCGCAAGGCCGACGAGGTGCGCGTGATCGCCGAGAGCGCCCGCCTGGCGGCCGAGGAGCTGCCGAAGACGGCGGAGAAGGTGCGCAACTCGCTCGCCTCCGTCCGCACCCGCGTGGACGTCGTCGCGAACCGCGTCGGGCCCGTCCGGGAGGCGATGAAGGTGCTGCTGCGCGCCTACTCGCAGGCCTGCTGGCAGGACCTGCGGGGCGCGCCGGAGGCGATCGAGGCGGGCGTCGAGCGGGCGCGCGAGCGGCTGGACGAGGCGATGGCCTTCTCCCGCGCGACCGAGTGGAAGCGGGCGCAGCAGGCGCTGACCGCCGCGCGGACCGAGCTGAACGGGGCCGACCGGCGCGCCGGGCAGGTCACCGGGCGGGTGACGGAGCTGGAGGCGGTCGCCGCCGACCCCGAGAAGCCGGTCGAGAGCGCCCGGTTCGCGGTGCGGGACGCGCAGCGGCTCGCCATGGCGCAGCCCGGTGGCGCCGCACCGCACCATGCGCGCGCGCTGGACGCCCTGGTGGAACGGCTGGAGCACGCGCCGAAGCGGCTCACCGGCGCGCACCCGGACTACTGGGCCTATCTCCAGGAACTGGAGTCGATCAAGACGGCCGCCGGCGACGTGGTGACGCGCATCCGCTCCGAGCGCGCCGGAGGCGGCTCCTGAGAGCCGCCCACGGCGAACCGTCAGGCGAGCCGTGGGCGCCCTCGGCGGGTCTTGGGGCGGCATCAGCGGGCCCTATGCGTACCGCTAGGCGAACCGTCAGGCGAACAGGGTCTCGCCCCAGTAGCCGCCCTCCTTCACGCCGGGCGGGCACGCGAAGATCCCCGATCCGACGTGCTGGATGTACTCGTTCATCGCGTCCGACGCCAGCGACTCTTGGATCTTGATGAAGCCGGTGCGCGGGTCGCGCTGGAACGCGATGAAGAACAGGCCCGCCTCCAGCCGCCCCAGGCCGTCCGAGCCGTCGGTGAAGGAGTAGCCGCGCCGCAGGATCCGCGCGCCGCCGTTGGAGTCCGGATGCGCCAGCCGGACGTGCGCGTCCGGCTTCATCCGCGCCAGGACGGGCTTGTCGCGCTCCTTCTTCTCCCCCACCGGCGCGCCCTCGGACTTGCTCCGGCCGAAGACGTCCTCCTGCTCGCGCAGGGACGTCCGGTCCCAGGTCTCGATGTGCATCCGGATACGGCGCGCCACCAGGTACGAGCCGCCCGCCATCCAGTCCGAGCCGTCGCCCTTGCCCGCCCAGACGTGCTTGTCGAGCAGCTCCGTGTCGTTGGTGCCGATGTTGTCCGTGCCGTCCTTGAAGCCGAACAGGTTCCGCGGCGTCTGCGCGTCGGGGGTCGTCGAGGACGTCTTGCCGAACCCGAGCTGCGACCAGCGGACGCCGACGACGCCCATCCCGATCCGCGCCAGGTTGCGGATGGCGTGCACCGCCACCTGCGGGTCGTCCGCGCACGCCTGGACGCAGATGTCGCCGCCGCTGCGGTCCGGGTCGAGGTTCTCGCCGGAGAAGCGCGGCAGGTCCACCAGCGCGGCCGGGCGCCTCGCCTTGATCCCGAACCGGTCCTCGCCGTCCTTCTCGAACAGCGTCGGGCCGAACCCGATCGTCAGCGTCAGCCGGGACGGGGGCAGCCCGAGGGCCTCGCCGGTGTCGTCCGGCGGCGCCACCCCGACCTTCGGGATCGCGCCCTCGCCGATGGCCCGCCCCGCGGTCATGTCGGCCGCGGCCTCCGTCCAGTCCTTGAGCATCTGGACGAGCTTGCCGCGGTCGCCGGTGGTGACGTCGAACGCGGCGAAGTGCAGCCGGTCCTGGACGGCGGTGGCGATGCCCGCCTGGTGCGCGCCGTAGAACGGGACGGCGGCCGCCGTGCCGGAGCCGCCGGTGTCGGCGGAGGCGACCCGGTCCAGGCCGGCCCCCGCGGCGGCGCCGACCAGCAGGCTGGCGCCGGAGAAGCCGAGCATCCGGCGCCGGGACATCCCGGCGCGCGGCGCGTCCGGCGAGGGGGACCCGGGGTCCGACGGACGGGACTGCGTCATTTCGCCACGACCTCCGCGAGCTTGGACAGCGGCTCGCCCAGCGCGTTCACCGCGTCGGCGAGCTTCTTGCGGTCGTCCTTGCCGACCTTGTCGTAGGAGACGTAGCCGTCGCCGTCCTCGTGCTTCTTCAGCAGCGCGTAGACGGCGTCGAAGTTCTCGTCCAGGTCCTTGGCGAGCTGCGCGTCCTTCTCCTGGACGACCGGCTTGAGCAGCTCGTAGGCCTTCTTCGCGCCGTCCACGTTCCCCTTGAAGTCGACGAGGTCGGTGTGGCTGTAGGTCTCCTCCTCCCCGGTGACCTTGCCGGTGGCGACCTCGTCCAGCAGGCCCTTCGCGCCCGCGGCCATGTCGTTCACCGGGTCGAGGGTGAGGCTCGGCAGCCGGCCCTTCAGCGTCTCCAGGTCCGCGAGGAGCCGGTCGCCGTACTTCTCTTTGCCCTTGACGGAGCCGTCCTTGAACAGCGCCTTCTCCAGCAGGTGCCAGCCGGACCAGTCCTGCTTCTCGTCCGGCTTGAGGTCGGCCTCGCGGGCGTCGACCTTGCCGTCGATGTCGCTGAACTTCTCCGCGACGGACTCGATCGACTCCCAGCCGACGCGGGACGGCGCGTACAGCTTCTTCGCCTTCTCGACGTCGCCGGCCTTCACCGCCGCCACGAACGGCTTGGTCCGGGCGATGGTGTCGTCGAGCTGGGCGATGACGTACGCCTTGTAGTCGATGGCGGCCTTGGTGAGCCGCGGGTCGGCGCCGGCGCCCTGGCCGGTCACCGTGACCTCCTGCGAGGGGCCCTTGCCGGTCTGCCCGGCGCTGCACAGCAGCTTGTACTTGCCCTCCGGCAGGTTCACCACGAAGTTCACGCTGGTGCCGGGGCCGATGTTCTCCCGCTCGGCGAGGATGCTGCCGTCCTGCCTGAGGACCTCGAACTCGTTGACCTCGGAGCCCTTGTTGGTCACCTTGAAGGAGTTCTTGCCGGCGGGCAGCTCGGTCTTGCCGACCTCGCACTTGTCCTTGGACGCCGTCACCGGCACGGCTCCGGCGGCGTCCGCCTTCCCGTCACCGCCGCACGCCGAGAGCAGGGACATCGACACGGCGGCCACGCCGCTGAGGGCGAGCACGGAGACAGGACGCATGGGGGACTCCAGGATGCAATGGTTAGGCTCACCTAAATTAGCCAAGCCTGCCCTCACTACGTCAAGTCGCCCCCGCGACAGTGAGGCATCCCACGGTCCGGGCGGTCAGCGCGGGCGGTCGTTGATGCCCATCGTCAGGTTCCGCGCGGCCATCGGCGGGCCCGACTGCGGGTCGCCGTACGGCGGCAGGTGCCCCTGCTGCGAGTGCTGGAGGTGCTGCGACGCCTGGTGGTGCGGCGCCGGCTCGCGCACGGCGGGCTCCGCCCACACGGCCGTCCCGTACGCGCACACCTCGTGGCCCCCGCCGGGCAGCGCCGCGGTGTCGAACCGCATCCCCACCACGGTGTTCGCGCCCTTGCGGCGCGCCTCCTCGCCGAGCCGGTCCACCGCCTCGCGGCGCGCGGCCGCGAGCCCGAGGGCCGGGCGGTCGCCCGTCACCCGGAACGTCGCGCTGCTCCCCGCGTGCCCGGGCTGCTGCATCCCGGCCTGATCGGTCTGGACGGCCGTCCCCAGGACCTCGCCGAGCACGCTGCGGATCTCGTACCCGGCCACGCCATCAGTCGTCACGATCAGCATGTCCATTACGGTAATCCACCGTCCGCCCGAAATGCGACGTCAAGCACCGGATCCACGGAACGCGCCGCGCGCGGCGAGCGATCGGCGCGCAGGGCGAGCGACCGCCCTCCGGACCGCTCGGCCCGGAGGGTGGTCGCCCCCTGTCGTTCTCTCCCCGCCCGGTCCCCCGGTCCGGGCGGGCGGGTCGCCGCTACTCGAGGTACTCCCGCAGCATCTGCGCGCGGGACGGGTGCCGGAGCTTGGCCAGGGTCTTGGACTCGATCTGCCGGATCCGCTCCCTGGTCACGCCGAACTCCCGGCCGACCTCCTCCAGCGTGCGCGGATGCCCGTCGGTCAGGCCGAAGCGCAGCTGGATGATGCGCTGCTCCCGTTCCGACAGCGTGCCGAGGATGTCCTCGAGCTGGTCCTGCAGCAGGATGAACGCGGCGGCCTCGATCGGCACGACCGCGTCCGCGTCCTCGATGAAGTCGCCGAGGTCGGAGTCCTCCTCACCGATCGGCGACTGCAGCGAGACCGGCTCCTGCGCGATCCGCTGGATCTCCACGACCCGGACGGGCGGCAGCCCCATCTCCAGGCCGATCTCCTCGGGGGTGGGTTCGCGGCCGAGGTCCTGGTGCATCTGCCGCTGCACGCGGACCAGTTTGTTGATCGTCTCCACCATGTGCACCGGGATCCGGATGGTCCTGGCCTGGTCGGCGATCGCGCGGGTGATCGCCTGCCGGATCCACCAGGTGGCGTAGGTGGAGAACTTGAACCCCTTCGTGTAGTCGAACTTCTCGACCGCACGGATGAGTCCGAGATTTCCCTCCTGGATGAGGTCGAGGAACAGCATTCCCCGGCCCACGTACCGTTTCGCGATCGAGACCACCAGCCGCAGGTTGGCCTCGATCAGCCGTTGCTTCGCCCGGACGCCGTCGCGGGAGAGCAGTTCGAGGTCGATCCGCTCGGCGTGGGAGAGGACGGCCGTGCGCGCCATCTTCTCCTCGGCGAACAGCCCCGCCTCGATCGATTTCGCCAGTTCTACTTCATCTTCTGCCGTGAGAAGCGGTACGCGACCGATCTCTCTCAGATAGATCCGGACCAGGTCGCTCGTCGGCGCCCGCTTGCCGAGGTCTCCCTCATCCGCTCGCGCGACGTCCTCGGTCTCCTGCTGAGATTCGAGGACCTCTACCCCCTGCTCTGCGAGCATCCGGACGACCCGCTCCAGGGAGTCGTCCGGCAAGTCCGAGCGATCGAGAGCGGCAGCGACGTCTTCGACGGTCACACCGCCGCGCTCTCTGCCGCGTGCGACGAGGTCCGCCACCTGATCAACCGATGGCGCCTCGCTTGGCAGCACCGAAGGGCCCACGGAGACAGTCTGCGACAGATGCGGCCTAGATCACAGGACCCATTTCGCGGTAATACCGGCTACTGGGATCCAAGCCCTCGCTCCCGCAACACCCGTCTCTGCTGCTCAAGCGCGACAAGATCGCCGAAGAGCCGGTTGTACTGTTCGGGGTCCTCGACCGGATTCAGCCGCTGGAGTTTAGATTTGACGTCGGCGATCATGCGGGTGAGCTGGCGTTCCTGTATTCGGGCCAGCAGTTCCACGGCATAGCGGTCGTCCGATTCCTGTGCGGACCGTACCGGCTCGACTCCGAGCATCGTGATCAGGTCCTTGACCTGGTCGTTCGGCGCCCTCTCCAGCAGCGTCAGCGCCCACTCCGAGACGTTGCCCGCCGCGGTCACGCCGCCCGCCTGCGCGATCACCGCGCGCACCGCGGCGTGCGGCGGCGCGATGAACGCACCCTCCGGGACCTCGTCGAACACCGGCCCGAGCATCGCCGGACGCTGCACCGCCAGCTTCAGCAGCTCGCGCTCGCGCTGCACCTCCGGGTCGTTCGGGTCGTAGGCCGGCCGCCGCGGCACGGCCCCGTTGCCGTTCCCGCCGCCGTTCCCGTTCCCGCCGTTGCCGTTCCCGTTCCCGTCGCCGTTCTGCGGGCCGGCGCCGCGCGCGTTGCCGCGGCCGTTGCGCGCCTGCGCGTGCCGCCGGTTCGCCAGCTCGCGGACCCGGCGCAGCACGAACTGCTCGTCCATGATCCCGAGCCACCGGTCCAGGCTCACCGCGTACATCTGCCGCAGCGCCCGGTCCTTGATGGCCGCGACGACGGGCGCCGCCGCGTCCAGCGCGGCCAGCCGCCCCTCCGCGGTGTCCAGGTCGTGCTGCTGGATCGCGCTGCGCACCGCGAACTCGAACAGCGGCAGCCGCGACGCCACCAGGTCGCGCACCGCCGCGTCGCCGTGCCGGATCCGCAGGTCGCACGGGTCCAGGCCGTCGGGCTGGACGGCCACGAACGTCTGCGTGACGAACTTCTGCTCGTCGGCGAACGCGCGCAGCGCCGCCTTCTGGCCGGCCGAGTCGCCGTCGAAGGTGAAGATCACCTCGCCGCGGAACTCGTCCTGGTCCATGAGGAGCCGGCGCAGGATCTTGATGTGGTCGTCGCCGAACGCCGTCCCGCAGGTGGCGATCGCCGTCTGCACCCCGGACAGGTGGCAGGCCATCACGTCGGTGTAGCCCTCGACCACCACGGCCTGCCGCCGCCGGGCGATCTCCTTCTTCGCCAGGTCCGCCCCGTAGAGCACCGAGCTCTTGTGGAACAGCGGCGACTCGGGGGTGTTCAGGTACTTCGGCCCGTCGTCGTCCTCGTAGAGGCGGCGCGCGCCGAACCCGATGACGTCGCCGGACAGGTCGCGGATCGGCCACATCAGCCGGCCGCGGAACCGGTCCATGGGGCCGCGCCGCCCCTCCTTGGCCAGGCCGCCGGCGACGATGTCGCGGTCGGCGAACCCGCGCCCGCGCAGGTGCCGGACGAGGCCCTCCCACTCGCGCGGCGCGAACCCGACGCCGAAGTGCGCCGCGTCGGCGGCCTCGAAGCCGCGCTCGGACAGGAACGTGCGGCCGATCGCGCCCTCGGGCGAGGCGAGCTGCTCGGCGTAGAACTCGGCCGCCGCCTTGTGCGCCTCCAGCAGGCGCGCGCGCTGCCCGGTGTCCTGGCGGGGGCCGCGCCCGCCGCCGTCCTCGTAGCGGAGCTGGATGCCGACCTGCGCGGCGAGCCGCTCGACCGCCTCGGAGAACGACAGGTGCTCGATCTCCTGGACGAACTTGATGACGTCGCCGCCCGCCTCGCAGCCGAAGCAGAAGTACAGCCCGCGCGAGGGGGTCACGTTGAACGACGGCGACTTCTCGTCGTGGAAGGGGCACAGGCCCTTGAGGTTGCCGCCGCCCGCGCTGCGCAGCTGCAGGTACTCGCCGATGACGTCGGCGATGGACGACCGCTCGCGTACGAGCGCGATGTCCTCATTGCGAATACGGCCTGCCACAGCGAAGGAGTCTACGGCGCCCCGGCGACATCCAAGGCATCACAACCCGACAGGTATCGCGGGTCGGAGGCGTGGCCGGACCCGGCCTTGTTAACGGCTGGTAACCCTGCGCCAGCTATGGACAAACGGATTGTGACGCGATGAGATGGCGCACCGAGTTCTTGCCCCACCCCCCAGGCGGACCGATGACGGATGTTGTGCTGGACGGCGTCGAGAAGGTCTATCCAGGCGGGCAGGTCGCCGTCCGCAAGGTCCGGCTGCGGATCAACGACGGCGAGCTGTTCGTACTGCTCGGGCCGTCCGGGTGCGGGAAGTCCACCATCCTGCGGATGATCGCCGGGCTGGAGGAGATCACCTCCGGCGACCTGTGGCTGAACGGGTCGGTCGCCAACGACCTGCCGCCGCGCGACCGGAACGTGGCGATGGTGTTCCAGGAGGGCGCGCTCTACCCGCACCGCACCGTCAAGGGGAACATGATGTTCCCGCTGGAGGTGTCGGGCGACGACCGCGCGGAGGCGTCCGCGAAGGTCGTCGAGCTGGCGCGCGCGCTCGGCCTCAACACGATGATCGACCGGCTGCCGGGCACGCTGTCGGGCGGCCAGCGGCAGCGCGCCGCGATCGGCCGGGCGCTGATCCGCGAGCCGTCGCTGTTCCTGATGGACGAGCCGCTGTCCAGCCTGGACGCCGGGCTGCGCACCGAGCTGCGGGTGGAGATCGCCGCGCTGGTGCGGTCCAGCCGCACCACCACCGTCTACGTCACGCACGACCAGATCGAGGCCATGACGATGGCCGACCGGATGGCGGTGCTGCGCGACGGCGTCCTGGAGGACGTCGGCACCCCCGAGCAGATCTACGAGGACCCGGCGACGGTGTTCGTCGCGGCGTTCCTCAGCTCCCCGCCGATCAACCTGCTGCAGGCGACGCTGTGGGCGGTCGAGGGCGAGGGGCTGCTGCTCGACCTCGGCCCGCAGCGGCTGACGATCCCCTGGGACGACCCACGCGCGTCCTCGCTGATCAGCCATCACGGCCAGATGGTGATCGTCGGGATCCGGCCCGACACGCTGATCCCGATCGCGCCGGGCTCGCCCGCCCGGCAGGGGACGGTGCTGTCCGGGCGGGTCCATTCGCTGGAGTTCCACGGTCACGAGTGGCTCGCCTACGCGCAGGCCGGCATCCCGACCGTGGACGCGAACGAGTTCGGGCGGCCCCGTCCGGCGCCTGCGCCCGCGGCCGCGGGGGCCGGGCGGCGGCGCCCGCCGGCGGGGGATGACGGGCCCCCCCCCCCCCCGCCCCGCC
>NZ_JBEYYT010000121.1:0-24041 GCF_040645715.1 Spirillospora sp. NPDC046719
GCTTGGGCCTGCTTCGCGCCGGCGTCGCGGATCGCGGCGTCCTCCGCCTCGGCGAGGCGCCGGCCGTCGATGCGGCCGCGGGCGTGGTCGTCGCGCGCGGCCAGCAGGTCGGGCGGGCGCAGCAGGCTCCCGACGTGGTCGGCGCGCAAGGGCGGGCGTGTGCGCGGGGACATGGCGGCTCCCTGACCGAGACGGTGCTGCCGGAACGGGCTCCACCGCCAAATCTAGGCACTCCGGCGACGGCGATCAATCGGCCGCCCAGGATCGCCCCTGACCGGCCGCGATCGTCGGCCGCCACCAGCCGGCCGCGCAGGGGCCGTGCGAGGACCGAGCGCCGGGGCGCGGGGCCTTCCGGCGACGGCGGAGCCGTCGTCAGGGCGCCAGGCCGCTGCCGTGCGGCCGGGTGCGGTCCGCCTCGGGCAGGGTGCGGATGACGCTGCGCAGGTGCGCGCGGGCGGCCCGCTCGGCGGCCTCGGGGTCGCGGGCGCGGATCGCCTCGATGATCGCCAGGTGCTCGGGCAGCGACACCGCCGGGCGGCCGGGGTGCATCGCCAGCTTGAACTGGTGCCGGACGCTCTGCGCGCGCAGCCGCTCCAGCACCTCGGCGGCGGTGCGCTGGCCGCTGATCTCGCGGATCTCGCGGTGCAGCCGCTCGTTCAGCCGGGAGTAGCCGAACACGTCGCCGGACGCGACCGCGGCGCGCATGTCCTCGGCGATCCCGGTCAGCAGCCGGACGCCGTCCTCGGTGACCCGCTCGGCGGCCTTGGCGGCGCACAGCCCCTCGATCACCATGCGCAGCTCGCTGATCTCGATGGCCTCCTCCAGGGAGATCGCCCGGACCCGGGCGCCCCGGTTCTGGACCCGCTCGATCAGCCCCTCGTTGGCGAGCTCCAGCAGCGCGGCGCGGACGGCGGCGCGGCTCGCGCGGAAGCGTTCGGCGAGGTCCGCCTCGACCAGCCGCTGGTTGGGCACGAACTCGCCGGAGAGGATCGCCTCCCGGATGCCGGTCGCCACCGGGCGGCCGGTGTCCTGGTCGTCGGCAGTCGGCACTGTCCCTCCCGTGGAACCCGTGCGAAGATATTGTCGCCAATTTTGGCGCGACCCTCAGTCTAGCGGCGGGGCCGCGCCACCGTGGTCGAGGAGGCGCGAATGTCGGAGGGTACCGGGCGGCCGCCCGTCGTCGCCGTGCTCGGGCTGGGGGAGGCCGGCGGGGCGATCGCCCGCGACCTGGTCGCCGCCGGCGCCGCCGTCCGGGCCTATGATCCCGCCGTAGCGGCACCGGACGGGACGGTCGCCGCCGCCGGCGAGGCGGACGCGGCCGAAGGCGCCGACCTGGTGCTCAGCGTGAACAGCGCGCACGACGCCGCGGCCGCGCTGCGCGCCGGGATCCCGGGTGCGGGCGGCGCCGTGTGGGCCGAGATGAACACCGCCTCGCCCGGCCTGAAGCGGGAGCTTGCGGCGGCCGCGAAGGCGGCCGGCGTGCGGTTCGCCGACATCGCGATCATGGCGCCGGTGCCGGGCCGGGGGCTGTTCACCCCCATGCTGGCCAGCGGCGACGCGGCCGCGGACGCCGCCGCGATCCTCACCGGGCTGGGCGCCTCCGTCGAGGTGATGGACGCCGAGGCGGGCGCCGCCGCGACCCGCAAGCTGCTGCGCAGCGTCTTCTTCAAGGGCCTCGCCGCGTCGGTCGTGGAGGCGCTGGAGGCGGCGCGCGCGGCGGGCTGCGAGGACTGGCTGCGCGGCAACATCGTCGAGGAGCTGGTCGCGGCGGGCGAGCCGACGGTGGACCGCCTCGTCGCCGGGACGCACCGGCACGCCGTCCGCCGCGCCGACGAGATGGCCGCCGCGGCGGACATGCTGGTCGAACTGGACGTCCCGCCCACGATGGCCGCCGCCAGCCGCGACCTCCTCCGCCGCCTCTCCTCCTGACCCTCCCCGCCGGCGTGCGGGTCAGAGGGGCGGGGTGCCGTGGGTGTGGAAGGACTCGATGGTCTTCAGGCCCCACGCCTGGCCCTTGGCGCGCTCCGCCTCCGTCCAGGTGATCGGCTTCCAGTCGGGCGCCAGGACCAGCCGCGCGCACGGGTTGCACAGCTCGATCCGGTTGCCGCCCGGCTCGTAGACGTACAGGAAGAACGTCTGCTGGATCGCGTGCTTGTGCGGCCCCGTCTCGATGAAGACGCCGTGGTCGAGGAAGATGTCGGCCGCGCGGAGGATGTCCTCGCGGGTGTCGGTGGCGAAGGCGATGTGGTGCAGCCGCCCGTTGGCGCCCGTCCGGTCGCGGGTGTAGACGATGTCGTAGGACTTGTTGGTGAAGTGCAGCCAGCGCCCGGCGATGTCGCCGCTGTCGAGCCGGATCTGCTCGGTGGTGCGCCCGCCGAGCGTCTCCATCAGGAACTCGGTGCTCGGCTCGACCTCGGCGGACAGGAAGTTCACGTGGTCGAGGCGGCGGACGCACACGCCGCGCGCCGGGTACGCCTGCGCCTGGTTCTTCAGCGCCGGCCGCAGCTCCGGCGGCGCCTCGTACCACTCGCTCTCCCAGTACAGCTCCAGCTCGTGGCCGTCGGGGTCGCGGAACACGTACGTCGGGCCGAGGCCGGGGTCGCCGTCGCGCCAGCCGACGCCGAGCCCCGCCTCCTCGATCGCCTTGACGCGCCGTTCGAGGGCCTCCTGCGACCAGGTCCGCAGCGCGGTCCGGCGAATGCCGGACGTGCTGTGCGCGGTGAGCTTGACGGTGTGGTGCTCGTAATCGTCCCACGTCCGCAGGTACACCGAGTCGCCTTCGGAGCCGACCTCCGTCAGGCCCATGACGCGGGTGAAGAACCGCAGGCTCTCGTCCGGGACGGGCGTCAGCAGCTCGACGCTCCCGACGTGCGCGATCTCATGCGTGATCAAAGGGACCTCCGGGGGAAGACGGTTCCGTCGAAGAGCTTGCGGGCGGTGCGGACGACGCTGGACCGGCGCACGGACGCGCCGTCGAGCTCGACCGCGACGTCCAGCCGGCCAGTGGGGTGCTCGATGCCCATCGGCGCGCCCGGCGCCGGGAGGTCGGCGAGGTCGTGGCCGACCGCGCCGTCCATCAGCAGCGCGGTCGCCACGGTGACGGCGCCCAGCACGCCGATCGAGGCGTGCACGCGCAGCGGGATGAAGGTCCGGGTGCAGACCGCGCCGCCGTCGCGGGGCGGCGCGACGAGCGTGGTCTTCGGGACGGACGCGTCCGAGACGTCGCCGAGCCCCATCAGCCTCCCGGCGGCCAGCCGCAGCGACTGGATCCGGTCGCGCAGCCGGGCGAGGTCGGCGGGGTCCTCGTAGCCGGTGACGCCGAGATCGGCCGCGGCGGCGACCACGACCGGCATCCCGTTGTCGACGCACGTGACCTCGACGCCGTCGACGACGTCCCGGACGTTCCCGGTCGGCAGCAGCGCCCCGCACGCCGACCCCTCGGTGTCCTCGAAGTCCAGGACGACCGGGGCGGCGGTGCCGGGCACCCCCGAGATCGCGGTGTCCCCGTCGTAGTCGACGGTGCCGCCGGGCGTCGCGAACGTCGCGGTCGCGACGCTGTCGGAGTTGACCATCCGGATCCGCACGCCGCTGCGGCCGGGACCGGCGGCGACGAGGCCGCGCTCGACCGCGAACGGGCCGACCCCGGCGAGCAGGTTGCCGCAGTTCTGCCGGTCGGAGACGGTCGGCTCCCCGACGCCGAGCTGCAGGAACAGGTAGTCGACGTCGGCGTCCGGCCGCCGCGAGGGGGAGACCACCGCGACCTTGCTGGTCAGCGGGTGCGCGCCGCCGATCCCGTCGATCTGCCGGGGGTCGGGCGTGCCCATGACCCGCAGCAGCAGCTCGTCGCGCTCGGCGGGGTCGGCGGGCAGGTCGCCGGCGAGGAAGTAGGCGCCCTTGGACGTCCCGCCCCGCATCATCATGCAGCGGATCCCGGTGCTCATGACTCGCCGTACTCGCTGTAGGGGACGTACTCGACGCCCATCCCGGGCAGCCGGTCGCGCAGCCCGTAGCGGTCGAGCCCGAGTTCGCCCTTCTGGAACGCCGCGCGGGTCGCCTGCTCCTTCTCCTCACGCGCGCGCGCCGCCTCCACCGCGTCGGCGACCTGCTCGCGCGGGACGCGCACCACGCCGTCGTCGTCGGCGAGGATCGCGTCCCCCGCCCTGACGACCTGCCCGCCGATGGTCACGGGCACGTTGACCGCGCCCGGCGTCGCCTTCACCGTGCCCTGCGCGCTGACCGCCGCCGACCACACCGGGAAGCCCATCGCGTGCAGGGCGGCGACGTCCCGCACCCCGGCGCCGATCACCAGCCCGCGCACGCCGCGGAACTGCAGCGCCGTCGCGAACAGCTCGCCGAACATCCCGTCGGTGGACGGCGACGTCGTCGCCACCACCAGCACGTCGCCGGGACGGCACTGCTCGACCGCGACATGGATCATCAGGTTGTCGCCCGGCCACGACAGCACCGTGACGGCCGTCCCCGCGATCCGCGCGCCGAGGTGTACGGGGCGGATCGCGGGGCCGAGGTAGCCGGTCCGCCCCATCGCCTCGTGCACGGTCGCGACGCCGAAGCCGCCCAGCGCGTCGACCGCCGCGGCGTCCGCGCGCGGCGGGTCCGTCACCACCACGGTCCTCACGCCAGCACCCCCGTCGTCTGCGGGTACACGCGCACGTACGCCTCGGCCATCGTCTCGTGGGGCAGGCCCAGGTTCGGGCCCGCGTTCCGCTTCAGCTGGACGCCGCGCCGCTTCGCCAGGTCGGTGTAGTACTCCCACATGTGCACCTGCGCGGGCAGGCACTCCATCGCCTTGCGCTTGCGCTCGAAGACCGGCGTGATGTCGAGCAGGACGTCCGGCTTGAAGTCGCACTGCTCCGGCTGGTGCGGCTCGAAGAGGAACACCGGCGGCGCGCCCAGCGGCGCGCCCGGCGCGTCGTACCCGATGGCCTGCGCGAGCACGCGCGCCTGCATCGCCATCCGCGCCGCCGCCGGGTGGTCGCCGTTGTACGGGTCGGCGAGCGTGTGCGTCAGCACCACCGCGGGCTCGACCTCCCGGTACACCCGGACGAGGCGGTCCACCAGCTCGGGCGTCTCCCGCAGCGGGTAGTCGCCGGCGTCCAGGAACTCGATCTCGGCGCCCAGCTCGGCCGCGGCGGCCTCCGCCTCGCTCCGCCGCAGCGCCTTGATCTCGTCGAGGCCCTTGCCCTCGCGCCACGCCCGCGCGGACTCGCCGCGCTCGCCGTAGCTCAGGCACACGACCTTCGCCCGGTCCCCGCGCTCGGCGGCCAGCGCGATCGCCCCCGCCGCCCGCCACACGAAGTCACCGGCGTGCGCGCTCACGACGAGCAGCGGACCGCCGGTATCGGTGCTCATTCAGGTTCCTCCATCGACATGCGGGACCGGCCCCCGGGCCAGGGCCGGCCAGCACGATCCTGGAACCTGTCGCCGAAATTGTCAACAATTCTGGCGCTTATCGTGGCGAGGCGTTCGGCGGGCCGGCGTCCGGTCAGGCGGGACGGCGGCGTCCGGTCAGGCGGGACGGCGGTCGAGCGCCTCGGCGTCGGCGTCGTCGTCGGTGAGGAAGCCGCCGGACTGGTGGTGCCACAGCCGGGCGTACGCGCCGTCCGCCTGGAGCAGCTCCCGGTGCGAGCCCTGCTCCAGGACGCGGCCCCGGTCGAGGACGACCAGCCGGTCCATCCGGACGACCGTGCTCAGGCGGTGCGCGACGACCAGGGCGGTGCGGTCGCGCATCAGGTGCCACAGCGCCTCCTGGACGAGGATCTCGCTCTCGGAGTCGAGGGCGCTGGTGGCCTCGTCCAGCAGCAGGATCGGCGCGTCCCGGAGGATGGCGCGGGCGAGCGCGACGCGCTGCCGCTGCCCGCCGGAGAGCTTGACGCCGCGCTCGCCGACCAGGGTGCCGAGCCCGTCCGGCAGGCCGTCGGTGAACTCGGTGACGTGCGCCGCCCGCGCGGCCCGCAGGATCTCGTCCTCGGTGGCGCCCGGCCGGGCGAAGGCGATGTTGTCGCGCACCGACCGGTGGAACATCGCGGGCTCCTGCGGCACGTACGCGATCAGGGCGCGCAGGTCGGTCTGGCGCAGCCGCGCGATGTCCTGGCCGCCGACCAGGATGCGTCCCCCGTCGACGTCCATCAGGCGCAGCAGCAGCCGGGTCAGGGTGGTCTTGCCGCCGCCGGACCGTCCGACGAGCCCGATCCTCGCGCCTCCCGGGATCTCCAGGTCCAGCCCGTCGAACAGGGGCGGGCCGTCGCCGTGCGCGAAGCGCACCCGCTCGAAGCGGACCGAGGCGTCGGCGGGCGCCGGCGGCTCCGGATCGGGCGGGTCGACGACGGCCGGCGGCGCCAGGAGCAGCTCGGTGAACTGCGCGGCCTCGGTGAGCGTGCTCTCGATCCGCCGGTAGACCTGGTTGAACTCGAACATGATCCGGGTGGCGTTGGTGTAGTAGGTGAACGTCACCACGACGGCCTCCACCCCGAGCCCGCCGCGCAGCGCGACCGCGGCCAGCAGGCCGAGGACACCGGTCAGGATCGACATCGGCGCGACGATCATGTCCACCCGCAGGTTGGCGTAGTCCCACGAGCGCAGCGACAGCCGGCGCTGCTCGACGACGCGGGTCCGGTACTCCGCGGCCTCCCGCTCCTCGGCGGCGAACGCGCGGACCGTCTCCATGTTCGTCACGACGTCGGCGACATGGCCCGACACCCGCACCTTGGCGGCCTCGCGCGCGTCCACCAGCGCCTGCCGGCGGCGGATGAGCGGCGCGACGAGCAGGCCGGTCAGGACGATCATGCCGAGGAGCACCACGACCAGCAGCGGGTGGTACCGCCACAGGACCACCGAGGCGAACGACAGCGGGATCACGTTGGCCATGATCGAGAAGGCGAGCGTGTCGGCGAAGTCCTCGAACCCGCTGGAGAAGTTGAGGATCCGCTTGGTGAGCGCGCCGGCGAAGTTGTCGTGGAAGAAGGCGGTCTCCTTGGCGAGCAGCTCGTCCATGCCGACGATGCCGAGCCATTCGATGCCCCGCCCGTCCGTCCGGTTGAGGCAGTGCAGGCCGGCCCGCCAGAACGCCTCCCCCGCCGCCATCAGGCCGGTGAAACCGAGCAGGTAGGGGAGCATCGCGCCGAGCGTGCCGTCCCCGCCGCCGGCCAGATGCCCGATCAGGGCGGCCACCACCAGCGGCGTGAGGTAGTACAGGCAGGTGTTCCCAAGGGCGGGGAAGACCATCGCCGGGATCGAGACCCGCCAATTGCGGCGCAGGACGGCGGTGTAGTACCGCAACGCCAGCAGCACCGCCCGCCTGCGAGGTGCCCGTCCGTCCTGAAGACCATCCCGTGCATCCGCCAGAACCACGCGCCCTCCCCACGCCGCCGCGGACTTCATGCTGCCCCGAACCCTCCGGGACGGGCCATCGCATTTCCGGGTGCGCCGCGCGCCGTGGGGAGCCGCGTTCCGAAAACGAGGAGGAGCGCGTCCGGCACACGTCGAAAGCGGGGGAGAAGGGCACCGCGCCGTCCTTCCGCGCGGTGCCGGTGGCGGACGAGCGGACCCCGAAACGGGACGACTGTTATCCGCCGGCCGCACATCCGAATGTGGCCGAGGCGGCGGCGCCGCGCCTGAGGCGGGCGGCCGGCGCCCCGCTAGAGGTCGACGGCGATGCCCAGCCCGCGCTCGCGGGCCGTGCGGTACACCACGGAGGCCGCCGCGACGTCGAGGGCGGCGTGGCCCGTCGACTTGAAGAGCGTCAGCTCCGACGCCGAACGGCGGCCGGGACGCCTCCCCGCGAGGACGTCGCCGATGAGCCGGGCACGCGCCGGGTCGGTGCCCTGCAGCTCCCAGGCGCCGGCCGGAGGCGGCTCGGTCACGGCGCCGGGCCACTCGACGAACAGCGACGCGTCCTCCAGCGTCCCGGCGTCGAACTCCGGGCCGTCGGAGCCGCCGACCGAGCTGAGGTGGGCCCCGTCGCGCAGCCACGAGCGCCGCAGGACCGGTTCCCGGCTGGACGTGCAGCAGAAGACGACGTCCGCCGACCGGACCGCCGCCTCGATGCCGGCCGCCGCCGCTCCCGCGGCCGGCCGCTCGGGCAGCTCCGCGACGAGCCGCTCGGCCTTGGCCGGGTCGCGCGCGCCGACCACGAGCTCCACGCCGTCCATCGCCGCGATCAGCGCGATCTGCGCGCGCGCCTGCGTCCCGGTGCCTATCACGGCGATCCGGGACGCGCTGGGGCGGGCGAGCGCGCGCATGGCGACCGTCGCGGCGGCCGCCGTCCGCACGGCGGTGACGGCCTCGGCGTCCATGACGGCGAGCGGCCGCCCGGTCTCGGCGTCGAAGTGCGCGACGATGCCGAGGTGGGAGCCGTGCTCGCCCGGCGCGGCGCCGGGGAAGACCGACACGAGCTTCGCCGACAGCCCCAGCCCGGGCACGTGCCCCGGCATCGCGCCCAGCAGGCCGCGCCCCGAGCGGGCGGCGACGCGCGGCGGTGCGGAGACCTCGCCGGCCGCGACGGCGATGAGGGCGGTGCGCACCGCCTCCGCCACCGCCTCCGGACGCGCGGCCTCCCGGGTCCGGCCCCGGTCGAGGATCAGGACGCCGCCGCCCGCCGGGTCACTCACGGCCGGCCCCGGAGCCCGGACCGGCCAGCGCGCGCTCCAGCTCCGCCGCGGCCGCGGACAGGTGCTCCCGCAGCACGGCCTGCGTCGGATCGTCGAACTCGCCGTCCAGGCCGACGACCGTGATCGCGCACAGCGGCCGGCCGTTGCCGGCGAGGACCGCGCGGCTCAGCGACGCGATCACCTCCTCGTTGCGCCCGCGCTGCAGCGCGAAGCCGGTGCGCCGGGTCCGCTCGATGTCCTCCAGCAGCGCGGCGCGACCCTCCGGCGGGTGTCCCTGCCGCTCGGCGGCGCGCAGGTACGGGAGCCGGGCCGCCTCGTCGAGCGCGGAGACGAGGGCCAGGGGCCCGGCGAACGTGTGGACCGGCAGCAGCTCGCCGAGCAGGTCGGTGAACATCGCCAGCCGCGGCGGGCGGACGGCGTCGATCACGCGTCCGCCCTCCGGTTCGAGCACCTGGAGGTTCACCATCATCCCCGTCCGGTCCGACAGCGCCTGGAGCACGGGGCGGCCGAGCACGGCCAGCGGGCCCGCGGCGGCGGCCTGGGAGAACCGCAGGACGGCCGGGCCCGGCAGGTAGCGGTCCTCGCTGCGCAGGACCCAGCCGCGCCTCACCAGGTCCACCAGGATGCGGTAGGCGGTGGCACGGTGCATCCCCGTCTCGCTCGCCAGCTCGCTCAGGCGGAGCGGGCGGTCGGCCCGCACGGTGGACTCGATGAGGTCCAGGGCCTTGTCGACGGCGGAGCCGCCCGGTCCGGACAACGTCCCTCCACGGTTCGCTGGACGGATGACCGATCTTCGGGCACCCTAACAGACGTTGCCAGCTTCACAACAGTTGTTACGGTGTATGTAACATCCCTGGTCACGGGCGGGTTTTCCGGCCCCTCCAGGATCGAGAACGGAGACCGCGCGATCGCCATGACGGACCAGGACGCGCCCCCGGTCGCGGAGAACGACCCGGCCCCCACCCCCTTCGCCGCGCCCGGGCCGGGCCGCGTGACGGCCTACCGGGGCGTGTCGCTGATCGACGGGACCGGCGCCCCCGTCCGGCACGGCATGGCGGTGGTGACGGACGGCCCGCTGATCGAGGCGGTGGTCCCCGACGCCGACCTCGGCTCGTCGGGCCCGCCCGGCGCCGAGACGGTCGACGCGCGGGGCACGTTCCTGCTCCCCGGCCTGGTCGACGCCCACCAGCACCTGTCGACCCCGCCGAACCGCGCCCAGGCCGAGGCGATGATGCGGCGGCAGGTCTACGGCGGCGTCACCGCGATCCGCGAGATGGCCGGCGACCTGCGACAGATGGCCGACCTCACGCGCGCCGCGCTCGTCGGCGAGATCCCCGGCCCGGACGTCCACTGCGCGGCGCTGATGGCGGGGCCGGGGTTCTTCGACGACCCCCGCACCCACCAGGTGACGCAGGGGGCGGCGCCCGGCGCCGTGCCCTGGATGCGGGCGGTCGACGAGGGGACCGACCTGCGGCTCGCCGTCGCCGAAGCGCGCGGCACCGGCGCCGTCGCGATCAAGATCTACGCCGACCTCGACGCCTCGCTGGTCCGCCGGATCGCCGCCGAGGCGCACCACCAGGGGATGCTGGTGTGGGCGCACGCGGCCGTGTTCCCCGCGATGCCCGGCGAGGTCGTCGCGGCGGGCGTGGACGTGGTGTCCCACGTCCACATGCTCGTCCACGAACTCTCCGGTGACCGGCCCGTGTCGTACCGGCGGCAGCGCGAGCACCTCGCGGACGCCTACCGGCGCTTCCTCGACGCGCCCGAGGACGCCCTGGACCCGCTGTTCGAGGACATGCGGCGCCGCGGGACGGTCCTCGACGCGACCGCGAGCCTCGTG
Organism: Spirillospora sp. NPDC046719; assembly: GCF_040645715.1. Taxonomy (NCBI): domain Bacteria; kingdom Bacillati; phylum Actinomycetota; class Actinomycetes; order Streptosporangiales; family Thermomonosporaceae; genus Spirillospora; species Spirillospora sp. NPDC046719. The sequence continues at coordinate 10,468 of NZ_JBEYYT010000121.1, forward strand.
GCCCGGATGCCGTCGAGCGCCCCCGGCGCGGCCGAACTCGCCCCGCGCGTGCTGCGGCGGCTGATCGGCCGGGCACGCCGCGCGGGCGTCACGATCTGCGCCGGAACCGACTACGAGACGTCGCCCCGCGACCGGTTCCCGGCGCTCCACGACGAGCTCCGCTACCTCGTCCGCTCGATGGGGATGGCGCCGCACGAGGCGGTCCGCGCGGCCACCATCGCGGGCGCCGCCGCGATCGGGCTCCAGGACACGGTCGGCACCGTCGAGCCGGGCAAGCGAGCCGACTTCGTCATCGTCGACGCGGACCCGTACGAGGACATCGACCACCTCCGCCGCATCGTCACCACGGTCAAGCGCGGCCGGTGCCACGACCGCGCCGACTACGACCGCGAGGACCACGACACCCCGGCGGCCGGCGCCGGCACCGGGAAGGGAGCGCCCGATGGGCGTTGACATCGAGGACTTCGTCGTCATCAACGCGCTCGGCGAGTTGGACGACCCCAACGCGCCCGCGTCCGCCGCCGCCTCCGGACAGCTCGCCCCGACCAGCGCCCAGCTGACGATCAACGAGCGCGCCCTGGCCGACGCGCACGCCTCCGGCGTCACCGCGATCAACGTGACGCTGGGCTACACGCTCGGCGACTTCCCGCCCTACCGGCACACCCTCGACGAGATCCGGACGTGGGACGCGATCATCGCCGCCCGCCCGCGCGACCTGATGCGGATCGGCACCGCCGCCGACATCGCCGAGGCCAAGCGGTCCGGCAGGATCGGCATCATCTACGGGTTCCAGAACGCCGCCGCCGTGGAGGACCGCCCCGAGCGGGTGGCCGAGTTCGCCCGCCTGGGCGTGCGGATCGTCCAGCTGACCTACAACCAGGCGAACCGGATCGGCGACGGCTCGATGGCGCCCGGGAACCGCGGCCTCACGCCGCTCGGGCGCGAGGTCGTCGAGGCCCTCAACGAGCGGCGCGTCATGGTGGACCTCTCGCACAGCGGCGAGCGGACGTGCCTGGAGGCCGCGCGCGTGTCCGCCCAGCCCGTCTCGATCAACCACACGGGCTGCCGCGCCCTCGTCGACCTGCCCCGCAACAAGACCGACGAGGAGCTGCGGCTCGTCGCCTCGCGGGGCGGGTTCGTCGGCGTCTACTTCATGCCGTTCGTCAACGCCTCCGGCCACGCGACGGCCGCGGACGTGGTCGAGCACATCGCGCACGCGGTCGACGTCTGCGGCGAGGACCACGTCGGGATCGGCACCGACGGCGCGATCACCGCGATCGACGACCTGGACGCCTACCGGGAGCGGCTCGCCGAGCAGGTGGCGCGGCGGCGGGCGGCCGGCGCGTCCGCGGCGGGCGAGCGTGCCGACACCCTCCCGTTCGTCGTCGACCTGCGCGGCGTCGACCAGTTCCGCGAGCTGGCGCGGCTGCTGGAGCGGCGCGGCTACTCCTCGACCCGGATCGAGAAGATCCTCGGCCTGAACTTCCTGAACCACGCGAAGGCGGTCTGGGGGGCCTGACGCCCGCCGGGCCCCGCGCGGCGCGGCGCGGCTAGACGGCGGCGTGCAGGGCGAGGGAGAGCGTCACGGCGCCGTCGACGACGGCGTCGAGGTCGGTGCCGAGCCGGCCGTCGGCCCACTGCTGGGCGAGCTCGGTCATGGCGCCGGTGAACATGGTGGCGGCGATGACGACGGGGAGCGGCGGGTCCTGGTCGCGGGTCATCGCGAGGACGCCCTCCAGCAGCGCGGTCTGCGCGGCGCGGCGGCGGGCGGCGAGGATCTCGTTGCCGCGCGCCTCGGCGAACAGCACGCGCCCGCGGCCCGGGTCGTCGCTGATGAACCGCAGGACGGCGCGGATGCCGGCGCGGGTGCGCGCGTCGGGGCGCGGGCCGGCGTCCTCGACCGCGCGGGCGAGGACGTCGCCGAGCGCGGTGGCCTGCTGGTCGTACACGGCCGCGAGCAGCTCGGCGGTGTCGGCGAAGTTCTCGTAGAAGTAGCGCGTGTGCAGCTCCGCCTCGCGGCACACCGCGCGGACGGCCAGGGCGGCCTCGCCGCCCGCGGTGAACAGGCGGTACGCGGCGCGGACGAGCATGTCGCGCCGCTCGTCCCGGCGCCGGGCGGCGGGGACCCCGGCCCACCGGGTGTTCGCGGCCGTCCGGGCGTTCGCCATGGCGGTCACGATACCAAGTCTGGACACGCATGTACCCAGACACTTACGCTGCGGTCTGGACACAGTTGTATCCAGACTCTGACGGGAGCGCCGGGATGGCACCCAGGACGAACATCCTCGCGGCACGATTCGAGCGGGCCTTCGACACCGAGATCCGGTCCCGGTTCTTCCGGGGCCTGGAGTTCGCCGGACCCGAGGGCGACCCGGGCTGGTTCGGCCCGGACAGCGCGGTCTGGTACGTCCACTCGCACCTGCCGACCCTGGTCCTCGGCCTGGTCGGCGCCGCCTACATCGAGGGCCTCGACCCCAGCATCAGCTGGATGGCCTACGACCACTCCCGCATCCCCGAGCGGGTGGACGGCGTCCCGACCGGCGGCATCGACCCGGAGGGCGCCGCCGTCCGGCTCGGCCACTCGCTGTCGTTCTTCATCGGCACCGCCTACGGCTCCACCAAGACCGCCGAGCGGCTCGCCCGCACGGTCCGCGCGATGCACCACACCGTGAAGGGCACCCGTCCGGACGGCCTGCCGTACGACGCCGACGACCCCGACTGGCTGCGCTGGAACTACGCCACCGTCGTGTGGGGCCTCGCGACGGCCCACGAGCGCTACCACCGCAGGCCGCTGCGCGGCGCCGACCTGGAGCGCTACTACGGCGAGTTCGTCCGGGTGGGGGAGGCGCTGGGCGGCACCGGCCTGCCCGCCACGAAGGCGGACGTCGCCGAGTGCCTGGAGTCCTACCTGCCGCGCCTGGCCGTCACGCCGATCAAGGCGTTCGGGACCGGCCCGAACCTGCGCGGCAACGGCACCAAACCGTGGGAGCCCGGCAGCCCGTTCATGGACTGGGCCGCCCGCGACATGCTTCCCGAATGGGCGCAGAAGCTGGCGCTCTACCAGCGGCCGAACCCGCTGGTGCTGCGCATGCGCCGCGGCGCCCTCTGGCTCGCGCTCAACGGCCTGTACGACGCGACCGGCCCGCTGCCGGAGTTCCGGCAGGCCGAGGCGCGGGTCGCCGGGGGCGCCTCCGCGCCCGTCGCGGTGACGGCGCCGTCCGCGCCCGACCCCGAGCTGACCCGCGAGGAGGTGGAGGCCATCGCGTAGCGGGAGCGCTCGCCTAGCGGGAGCGCTCCGCGCGGCGGGTGCCGAGGCAGGCCAGCACGGCGAGCGCGGACAGCGCCGCCATGCAGGCCAGGGCGTACCGGTAGCCGAGGACGAGCTGCTGGACGCCCTGTCCCGACACCCGCGACAGGTCCCCGGCGAAGACGTGCGCGCGCAGCGCCGCCGGCACGGGGCCCGCGATGATCGAGAAGGCCAGGGCGGTGCTCACCACGATGCCGGTGTTCTGCACCATCAGCCGCATCGCGTTGACCACGCCGAGCCGGTGCGACGGCAGGCCGCTCAGCAGCGCCGTCGCGTTGGAGGGCAGGAACGCGCCCGACCCGGCGCCCAGCAGCATCAGGCCCGCCGCGACCGGCGCGTACGGGACGTCCCGCCCGATCGCCGCCAGCAGTTCGAGCAGCCCGAGCGTCGTCAGCGCGGCGGCGAGCACCGTCATGGTCCGGGCGCCGACGCGGTTCTCGAGGAAGCCCGCTCCGGTGGACGCCAGGACCGCGACCGCCGACATCGGCAGCACCTTGAGCCCGGCCGTGACGGGGTCGTCGCCCTGCACGGACTGGAAGAACAGCGCGAGCAGCACGACCGCGCCCATCCGCGCGGTCGCGTTGAGGAACGTGGCGAGCAGGCCGAGCGCGAACGGCGCGTCCCGGAACAGCGCGATGTCGACGACCGGGCGGGAGGAGCGGCGCTCGACGGCGAGGAAGACCGGCAGCAGCACCGCGAACACGGCGACGCCGCCGATGACGACCGGGCTGCCCCATCCCCGCTCGTTGACCTGCGACAGCCCGAACAGCAGGCCGCCGAGCCCGGCGAGGACGAGCACGTTGCCGGGCACGTCGACGCCGCGCTCGCGCGAGGCCGCCTCCACGGGCCGCAGCGCGACGGCGCCCCAGACCAGGCACAGCACGCCGAACGGGACGTTGTACCAGAACACCCAGCGCCAGCCGAAGGCGTCGGTGAGGTAGCCGCCGAGGGTGGGCCCGGCCAGCTGCGCGATGGAGAACGAGGCGGTGTAGACGCCCATGGCGCGGCCGAGCCGCTCGCGCGGGAACGCGTCGGTGACGATGGCGGCGCTGTTGGCCAGCAGCATCGCGCCGCCCGCGGCCTGCAGGACGCGCAGGCCCACGACCGTCCAGGCGGTCGGGGCGAAGCCGAGCAGCAGGCTCGCGAGGGTGTAGGCGCCGAGGCCGGACAGGTACATCGCGCGGCGGCCGAACATGTCGGCGAACCGTCCGAACACCACGATGAGGACGGTGTTGGCCAGCAGGAACGCCAGCAGCATCCAGTTCGCGGCGAGCGGCCCGGCGTGGAAGTGCCGCACGACCGAGGGGAGCGCGACGTTGAGGGTGTTGCCGCCGAGCCCGGTCAGCACGCTCGCCATGCTCACCGCGGACAGCGTCCACCAGGGGTCGCGGGGCCGTCCGGCGGCGGGCTCCGGGCACCGGACGGCGGGCGTCGTCCCGGTCACGCGGGCGCCCCGGCATCGCCCATGCGGGCCTCCCGACCGACGAGAGAACGACCCTCTTTCTAGATCTTGATACTAGAACTCGATTCGAGAATCCAGCCCTTGACGGTACTGAATGAACGGTCTTTTAATTCCGTTCATGGGCCGGATCGCGGGCGTCACGGCGGCCGAGACGCGGGAGCGGCTGCTGCGCGCGGCGGCCGGCGTCTTCGCCGAGCGCGGCTACGACGGCACGCGCGTCGCCGACATCGCGGCCGCCGCCGGGGTCAGCAACGGCGCGCTGTACGCCCACTTCGGCTCGAAGGGCGAGCTGCTGGTGGCGGCGCTGCGCGCGCACGGCCGGCAGATGCTGGCCGAGCTCGTCGCCGCCGACCCGGAACGCCCGATCACCGAGTCGCTGCTGATCATCGGCCGGTGGCTGCCGCGCCGCCGGGACGCGCGCGGCCACCTCGTCGTCGAGGCGCTCGTGGCGGCCCGCCGCGACGCCGACGTGGCCCGGCCGATGCACGACTACATGGGCGAGCGCGCCGCCGTGCTGGAGGAGCTGGTGCGCGCGGCGCAGGCCGGCGGGGAGATGGACGGCGCGCTCTCGCCCGAGGCCGTCGCGCACTTCTGCCTGCTGCTGGCGATGGGCAGCGTGCTGGTCCCGCCGGAGATGCACGGGGTCGGCGACGAGGAGTGGTCCGCGCTGCTGACCCGCGTCGTGGCGGCCTTCGCGCCGGCCCGTCCCGCGCCGCCCCGCCCCGAGCCGGGGAAGCCGGCCGGTCCCGAAGCGGAGACAGGAGGAACGCGATGAAGGTGCGGATCGATCCCGGGCGCTGCCAGGGGCACGGCCGCTGCTACGACCTGGCCCCCGGCCTGTTCGGCGAGGACGACGAGGGCTACGGCACCGTCCTCGGCGACGGGACCGTCCCGGCGGACGGGGAGCAGGACGCGCGCCGCGCGGCGGCCAACTGCCCCGAGCGCGCGATCACCGTCGTGAAGGAGGCGGAGGCATGACCACCGAGGACGACCGCTTCACCCAGGGCTTCGAGGAGATGCGCGAGAGCCGGCCGCTCGGCACGCGCAACGAGGTCGTCACCGGCCCCGTGGCGGACTGGGCGACCGACTTCTCCCACATGGAGCCCGAATGGGCGGCCGACCCCTACCCGATCCAGGACGACCTGCGGCGGCGCTGCCCGATCGCGCACACCGGCCGGTTCGGCGGCGGCTGGCTGCCGACCCGCTACGAGGACGTCAGCGCGATCGCCTACGACACCGAGCGCTTCTCGTCCCGGTCGATCGTGATGAGCAACTTCCGGCCGCCGCTGGAGTCGGCGCCGGTGGGCGGGGTGCCGCCGATCTCGTCCGACCCGCCGTTCCACCACGACGCGCGCAAGCTGCTGCTGCCGGCCTTCACCAAGACGGCCGTCTCCCGGCTGGAGCCGGCGACCCGCGCGTTCTGCCACGCGCTCCTCGACGGCCTGGAGGGGGACGGCGTCGTCGACGCCGCCCGCGACTACGCCCAGCACATCCCGATGCGGGTGATCGCGGACATGCTCGGGTTCCCGCCGGAGGACGGCCCGAAGTTCCGCGAGTTCGTCGAGAACGCGCTGGAGGGCGTCAACCGGCCGCCCGACGAGCGCATCGCGCGGATGGAGAAGCTGTTCGACTACCTCCTGGACCAGATCCGCGACCACGTCGACCGTCCGCGCGACGACCTCACCACGTACCTGATCAACGCCGAGCTGTACGGCCGCAAACTCGACCCGTCGCACGTCTCGGGGACGATGGCGCTGCTGCTGATCGCGGGCATCGACACCACATGGAGCGCGATCGGCGCGTCGCTGTGGCACCTGGCGAAGACGCCGGCGGACCGGGAGCGGCTGGTCGCCGAGCCGGAGCTGCTGCCGACGGCGATGGAGGAGTTCCTGCGCGCCTACGCGCCGGTGACGATGGCGCGGCTGGTGAAGCAGGACATGCACTGGCGCGGCGCCGACATGAAGGCCGAGGACTGGATCCTGCTGTCGTTCCCCGCCGCCAACCGCGACCCCGAGCAGTTCGACCGCGCCGGGGAGGTCGTCATCGACCGCGAGGTCAACCGGCACGCCGCGTTCGGCCTCGGCATCCACCGCTGCGTCGGCTCGCACCTGGCCCGCATGGAGCTGCGCGTCGCCCTGGAGGTCTGGCTCGAACGGTTCCCGCGCTTCACCCTCGACGACCCGTCGGCGGTGACGTGGTCCGCCGGGCAGGTCCGCGGCCCCCGCACCCTGCCCCTCCGCATCGGCTGACCGTCCCGCCGCCCGGGCGCGGCAGCCCGCCGCGCCCGGTCACGGTCACCCGGGCCCGCCCGCCCGGCCGGGGCGACCCCGCCCGGTCACACGGGTTCGGGCGGCTCGTCGCGGATGTCGAAGACGCGCTCCAGCCCGGTGACCCGCAGCACGTTGCGGACGCGCTCGGTCGGGCGCACCAGCACGAACCGGCCCTGCAGCGCGGCGATCCGCTTGCTCGCCCGGATCAGGACGTTCAGCCCCGACGAGTCGCAGAACGTCATGCGGGTGACGTCCACGACGATCCGCGGCCGCTCCTGCGCGCCGATCGCCTTCGACAGATGCTCGTCCAGCGTCCCGGCGGTGCCGAGGTCCAGCTCGCCCTCGACCGTCACCACCGTCCAGCCCTCGTGCTCGGCGACGTCGAAACTCGCGCCGCCGCGCTGCGCGCCTTCAGCGGCCCCCATGCGCTCAACCTCCGATCCCTTCCCCCGGCACCCTAGGGGATCAGCGGCGCAGCAGCCTGGCGGCGCCCACGGCCGCCCCCGTGGCGGCCGCGCCCGCCGTCGCCGCGCCGACCAGGTACTTGTGCTTCGCAGCCCACAGCTGAGGGCTGCGCGGATGGGCCTCCTCGTCGAACCGGCCGTGCGCGCCGTGGTCGCGGCCGCCGGTGCCGTCGACGGGCTCCCACAGGTTCGCGGGCTGGTCCGGCGGGCGCCGCTGGCCGGTCTGCTGCGACGAGAACGCGGTCCTCGCCAGGTAGCGGTCGAGGACCCCTGCGGCGAACTTGTTCGCGATCAGCGTGCCGACCGTGCTCCCGCCGACCCAGTACTCCCGGCGCCGCGGATGCTCCGCCGCGTACAGCAGGGCGTCCGCCGCGATCTCCGGCTGGTAGATGGGCGGGACCGGCCGCGCGCGGCGCGGCAGCCGCGACAGCACCCAGCCGAACTGCGGGGTGTTGACGCCCGGCATCTCCACCATCGTCACCTTCACGCCGGGGCACGCGTGCAGCAGCTCGGCCCGCAGCGAGTCGTGGAGGCCCTGGACGGCGTGCTTGGCGCCGCAGTAGCCGCTCTGCAGCGGGATCCCGCGGTAGGCGAGCGCCGATCCGCACTGGACGATCACGCCACGCCCGCGCGGCATCATCCGCTTGAGCGCCGCCCGGGTGCCGTTGGCGTAGCCGAGGTAGGTGACCTCGGTGATGCGCCTGAACTCGTCGGGCTCGATCTCCCAGAACGGTGCGAACACCGAGGAGAACGCCACGTTCACCCACACGTCGATGGGCCCGAACTCGTCCTCGACGCGCTGGGCCGCCGCCTCCACCCCGCCGTCGTCGGCGACGTCCACGCTGATCGGCAGCGCGCGCCCGCCGGCCTTCACGACGTCCTCGGCGGCGCCGTCCAGGCCCTCCTCGCCGCGCGCCAGCAGCGCGACCCCGGCGCCGCGCCCGCCGAACGCCCGGGCGGCCGCCCGGCCGATGCCCCCGCTGGCGCCGGTGATCACCACGACGCTGCCCTCGTCGATCCCGTACTTCATCGCCGTCCTCCCACCGGCTCGGTCAAGGAGGAGTGCCCGCACAGACGCGTCCGTAACGCGGCATGATCCCGCGTTCGTCCCGTCCCGTACTCTCGCGGGAGCGGGGCTCGCGGGCCGCCGCTACGGGCCGCCACTACGAGCCGCACAGGGGGAGGCGCAGGACCATGCAGGTGCCGGACGGCCGGTCGGCGACGGCCAGGGTCCCCCGGTGGGCGACGGCGACCTGGCGGGCGATCGCGAGCCCCAGGCCGGTGCCCTCCGGCTCGCCGGCGCGCGCGTCCGGGCGGCGGTAGAACCGGCGGAAGATCGCCTCCCGCTCCTCCGGCGGGATGCCCGGCCCGTCGTCGACGACCCGGAGGACCGCCTGGCCGCCCTCCCTGGCGAGCAGCACCTCGACCCGGCTCGCCGCGTGCCGCTCGGCGTTGGACACCAGGTTGCGCAGCAGCCGCGCCAGCCGGACGGCCGACCCCTCCACCTCCACGCCGGACTCCAGGCGCGCCGTGAGGGCGACGGCGGGCTCGCGGCCGGCCACCTCGTCCTCCACGAGCCGGGTCAGGTCCACGGTGCCGGTCCTGATCGGCACGCCCGCCTCCAGCCGGGCCAGCTCCAGCAGGTCCGAGACGATGTCGCCGAGCCGCTCGGCGTCGTCCAGCGCGGCGTGCAGGATCGCGCGCGAGTCGGACTCCGGGTCGGCGAGGGCGAGCTGCAGCCGGGTCTGCAGCCCGGTGAGGGGCCCGCGCAGGTCGTGCGAGGTGTCCGCGACGGCCTGCTGCTGCCGCTGCAGGGCGTCCCGCATCGCCGCTGCGGCCCGGTGCTCGTCCTGCCGAGCCTTGTGCAGCCGGTCGTTGACCTCCTGCAGTTCGCGCGTCCGGGCGAACAGCTCCGCCTCCACGCCCTTCACCTGGGCCTCGGGCGACGGCGCCTCCCCTGACCGTGCGGCGCGCAGCTGCATGATGTAGGAGGTCACCTCCTCCACCCGGTGCAGGAGGGCGGTGACCGCGCCGTCCGGACCGAGCAGCGGCGCGTTCCGGATGCTCCAGTACCGCTCCTGGTACATCCCCGGCCGGTCGGCGGCCTCGACGTCGTAACGCTGCAGCGGCATGATGTCGGTCTCGCGCTCCGCCACCACCCGTTCCAGGGACGCCCGCACCTGGGCCACGCCCTGCCCGGCCGGGCCGCCGGGGAACACCTCGTAGAAGGGACGGCCGATCAGCTGCTCGCGGGAACGCCCCGCGAGCCGCTCGTAGGCGCAGTTGACCATCACGTACCGCAGATCGGGCGTGAGCACCGCGCAGCCGACGGGCAACGCGTCGAAGACCGCCGACAGGTCGATCTCGGCCATCCCCCATACCTATCCATTCAGGGCAAACGGCCGGGAAGCCCCGGGCATCCCGGCCGCAAAACCCCGTCTCAGCCGGGGACGGACGGCCCGCGGCCGCGGCGGGCCGCCGGGGCGTCGGCGGCCTCCGGCTCCGGCGCCTCCGCGGCGCCCAGCTCCTCGATCACGTCGCGCATGGCCCCGCACAGCGCATCCATGTCGGCCACCAGCGTCGCCTCCGCGCTGACGCCCATGTTCAGCATCCCGGTCCAGCCGAGGGCGCCGACCGCGAGCGGCGCGCCCGGCCCGGTCGGGACGATCGGGTGCGCCACGATCAGCGGGGCGCCCGCCAGCCGCGCCGGCGTGTTCGCACCGGGCAGGTTCGTGGCGATCGCCTGGAACGTCCGGCCGCCGTACACGGCCCGCGCGAACGCGTCGTGCAGCACCGGCGGCAGTGCCCGCGACGCCCGCTGCATCACGAAGGCCGACGCCAGCGCCCGGGTGCCGGACCGCAGCCGCCGCGTCGCCGCGGCCAGCGTGCGCAGCCGCTCCACCTCCGGCATCGGCCCGTACGGCAGGTCCACCATGACCGCCGAGGTGTGGTTGCCCTCGGGCGGCACCACGGGCCCGCCCGTCATCAGCGGCACCGCGACCCGGAGGACGCGCCCGCCCTCCGGCCCGCCCACGGGCGGCCCGACCCGGCGCAGGCCGCCGGCCAGCGCGCACAGCACCACGTCCGTCACCCGCACGCGGTGCTTGCGGGCGAGGTCGCGGACCGCCGGCATCGGCAGCCGGAACGTGCCGAACGCCCGCTCCGCGGTGCCGGTCGAGGGCAGTTTCGTCCGCTGCCGCGACTCCGTCGCCAGCTGGGCGATCCCGGCGGCCGTGCCCAGCGCGCGGCGCGTCGCCGACGGCCCGGCGCCCGCGGCCGGCAGCGCGTCCGGGGGCGTCAGCATCCGCAGCACGTGCGTGATCACGCCCATGCCGTCGGCGACGACATGGTGCATCAGGAAGATCACCGCCGACCGGTCGGGGGCGTAGCCGCGCACCAGGATCATCCGCCACATCGGCCGGTCGCGCGGCAGCGGCTCGCTCTGCAGCGCGCCGACGAGCGCGTTGAGCCCCGCGTCGCCGTCCTCCGCGAGCACCGCCTCGCGCACGTGCCAGTCCCAGTCGATCACCGGGTGCTCGACCCAGCGGCGCCGCCGCAGCCGCGACGGCGGGGACAGCCGCTGGCCCAGCCGGGGCAGCTCGTCCAGCTTCCCGCGCAGCGTCGCGATCATGTCCTCGCGGCTCGGCGACCCGTCCGGCGCGTCGAGGAGGATCAGCCCGCCGACGTGCTGCGGCGTCCGGTCCGACTCCACCGCCAGGAAGAACGCGTCCTCGGGCGGGACGATCGGGGCCCGCGGCCGGCCGGTGTCCCGGTCGGTCACGAGGTAGGCGACCCAGACGACGGCCAGCGCGCCCGCCGCGTCCAGCAGGTAGTGGTTGGCGGTCGCCATGATGACGTAGAGCGTCACGAAGACATGCAGGACGCTGGCCGCCTGCAGCCACCGCCGCACCGACAGCCGCGCCAGCTCGACGCTCACCCACAGCGCCCACGCGACGTGCAGCGACGGCATGGCCGCGAGCCGGTCGGCGTGGTCGACGACCGGGCTGCCCCACGACCCCCACGTGCCGTGCGTCAGGACGGTGTCCACGTACCCGAGGTCGGGCAGCAGGCGCGGCGGCGCCACCGGCCACAGCGCGAAGCAGAACGCGCCGATCACGTTGATCAGCGCGAAGGCGTTGCGGGCGACGCGGTACCGGCCCGGCCGGCGGCGGTACAGCCAGGCCAGCACCCACAGGGTGGTGATCAGGTAGACGGTGGCGTACTCGTAGTTCGCGACGACGGCGACGGAGCGGTGCGCGGCGAGCCAGTCGTTGAGCGGCCGCTCTGCGGCGATGTGCAGCGTCCGTTCGAGGTCGTGGATCCGCCGGCCGTGGTCGGCGGCGGCGGTGTGCCGGTCGCCGACGGGGACGGCCGCGGCGACGGCGTAGAGAGCGAAGAGCGACAGCCCGTACGCGAGTTCGCGGGCGAGCGGAGGGCGGCGGCCCGATGGCCCGGAGGGGAGCGCGGAGGAGACGGAGGGGTCGGTCTCAGGTGTCACCAACCTCTCCTAACCCAAAAACTTGGTTTATACACATATATATGATCGGTTTCGCGTTTACCCGGCGATCAACAGGGTTATGGGGACCATTGCGACCGGCAGAGCGCCGCCCCGCCCCGCGCGCCGCCCCCGAAGGAAACGATGTCCATCAGCGAGCGCTTATGGAACGAGACCCACGAACGCCAGATCAGGAACCGGCTGCAGGCCAGGGAGAACTTCCCGGTGGCCGCCCGGTTCCTTCCCGCCCGGCACCGGGCCCACCTCCTCGACGTCTACGGCTACGCCCGGCTCGTCGACGACATCGGCGACGAGGCCCCGCCGGATGAGCGCGCCGGCCTGCTCGACCTCGTCGACCGCGACCTCGACCGGATCTACGCGGGCGCCGTCCCCGAGATCCCCCTCATGCGCGCGCTGGCCCGCACCGTCCACGACTGCCGGATCCCCGAGGAGCCTTTCCGGCGCCTAGTGCGGGCAAACCGCCGAGACCAGGTCGTCATCCGCTACGGGACGTTCGACGAGCTGCTCGACTACTGCACCCTGTCGGCGGACCCCGTCGGGCACATCGTCCTGCACGTGTTCGGCGCCGCCACCCCGGCGCGGCTCCGCCTCTCCGACCGGATCTGCTCCGCGCTGCAGGTCATCGAGCACTGCCAGGACGTCGGCGAGGACCACCGCAACGGCCGGGTCTACCTGCCGGCGGACGACCTGCGCCGGTTCGGCTGCACCGAGGACGACTTCCGCGCCGCGGTCACTCCGACGCGCCTGCGCGGTGTCATCGCACTTCAGGCGGGAAGGGCAGGACGACTGCTCGCCGAAGGCGCGCCTCTCGTCCGGACCCTGCCGGGGTTCGCGCGCGCCGCCGTGGCCGGGTACGCGGCGGGCGGGCTCGCCGCCCTCGCCGCGCTGGACCGCCGCGCCTACGACGTCCTGGCCGGCCCGCCACGCCCGGGGAAGACGCGGCTGCTCGCCGAGTGGTCGCGGATGTTGGGAAGGAGATGAGATGGACGCAGCCGGCGCCTACCGGCACTGCGAACAGGTCGTCCGCTCGCAGGCACGCAACTTCTCGTACGGGATCCGCCTCCTGCCCCCGCCGAAACGCCGGGCGCTCAGCGCCGTCTACGCCTTCGCGCGCAGGATCGACGACATCGGCGACGACAACGACGCACCTCCCGATGCGCGGCTGGCCGCGCTGGCCGCCGAGCGCGACCGGCTCGCCGACCCCGGCGCCCACCCGGACGACCCCGTCCTGGTCGCCCTCGCGGACGCGGCGCGCCGCATGCCGATCCCGCTGGAGGCGTTCGGCGAGCTCATCGACGGCTGCGAGGCCGACGTGCGGGGCGCCTCCTACGACACCTTCGACGACCTGCTCTGGTACTGCCGGTGCGTCGCCGGCTCGATCGGCCGCCTGTCGCTCGGCGTGTTCGGCACCGGCGACCCCCGGGTCGCCCGGACCCGCGCGGACGCGCTCGGCGTCGCGCTGCAGCTGACGAACATCCTGCGCGAAGAACGCGAGGACCGGCTGGGCGGGGGCGTCTGCCTGCCGGGCTAGGACGTCGGGTGGTTCGGGTGGAGG